>NZ_JAHQVH010000117.1:0-395 GCF_019052435.1 Bacteroides sp. MSK.20.12
GGCTCAGTTGTAATTCTTGGGGGATTAAGTTTAGTCAATTCCCTTCATGCATATACCTTTGCTAGCCTAAAAAGGAAGAAGCTCATATCCACTACTCCTCTAAATGATGCCCTAAATGCTTTGATTTTAGCATTAAATGCTTCCGCTGCTGCATTTGTACTCCTGTTCACAAAGAAGTTCAAAATCCTTTCATAATGATTCTCAATAGAGTTTGCCACTGTTGTGAATGTATCGTATCCATATTCTTCAATCTTATTATACCATAGTGCCAGCTTTGCTCTTGCTACATCCTTGTCATAGTTTGTGGAAAAGATCTTTCCCAACTCCAATGAGTAGTAATATACGTGCTTAATATCTTCAAACTGCTTGAAAAGTAATTCTGCCCTGATTTTCTG
>NZ_JAHQVH010000029.1:0-75946 GCF_019052435.1 Bacteroides sp. MSK.20.12
ACATGTCCGTTGACCTGCTCAGAAAGCGGAAAGAGAAATTGCGCCAAATGCAGCCTGGCAAGAAACAATTGCCATATAAACAACAGAATTTATAAACAATAAACCGAATGATTATGAAACTGAATGTTAGCAACGAATTGAAATCCCGCCTGACCCATGCGGCGGAAAACGGAAGTGTGATAGCCAAAGATATCCTTTCGGAAGTAAAAAAGAACGTACCGGTGGAAGAAGTCATACGGGGGTCCTACAATTTTTTCTCCACCAAACGCAAACGGACGGAAGCCGGCACGTTCAAGAAAATCCGGATCGTGTTCACGGCATGCAACAAAGACTTGGGCCATCCCAATTTCCCAGACCGGAACAATCCGCAGGCACCCTGGTTTCCGGAGAACCGGACAGATCTGGAACCGTCCACGTTTATCGAGCTGTTCAAAAATCTGGGACCGTACCAGCCCGATGAAATCAACTATTTCTGCAGCGCCATCTCACTGGACAGCAAGGTCACAATCAGACTGCATGACAGTATGAACGATTTTATGGAGGCTTATCTGGAAAGCAACTACAGTCCCATATCTGACGGTAGCGAATCCAGCCTGCACAACTCCTGTATGAGATATGAAGACAAGGCCCGTAATGCAGCGGATTTCTATGCCAATTTCGCAGGAGCCAAAATACTCGTGGCAAGGGATGACAGCAGCAATGTGGTCGGACGGGCCATTGTATGGAACGAGATAACATTGTGGAAATCAATAAACACACCGATTGCCGCCTCCCTGCTGGATCGTATCTATTCCTCACACGCATTCGTCGTCGAACTGATCCGCAAGCAGGCGCAGGAGGCAGGTATCCTGTTGCGACGCAGATACAACGATTATACACATACAACGGATTTCACCGTACTGAATCCCATTGAGGGGCAGGAATGGGCGGCCGGAGATAATATACAGGTTTCTTTGACGGTGAAAGTGCCCGCCTGCAGGTGGCACAAGAAAGGGGTGCCTTACCTCGACACGTTCTACAGCCTCCATCTGACGGACGGTAACCTGGAACTGAGAAATACGGAGGGCGACACGAGCATAGCCACCTGCCGGAGCACGGAAGGGTGTGCAAACAGGAAAAAATATGTATGTCCCAAATGCGGGAAGATACATATCTTCCCGGATGCGGCATTCTGCAAGAACTGTCAGGATATGTACTATGTATCTACCGTATTTGGGAAAGTCCTGAAAGGATTATCGGTGGAATATAAAGGAAAGAAATATCCGTCTTTTCTCTTTCGTAAAGGGCGTCCCGTACCGGAATTCAGACGATACCTGCAAATCGAAAAATTGTTCATTTCCTAAAATATCATTATCATGGAAAAACTAATGGCTCTTTACGGCATTTCTTCCCCCTCTGGCAGAGAGGGGAAGATGGCTAAATTCATCATAGAGGAACTCAAAAAGATGGAGATTCCTTTCCGGCAAGACAGGTACGGAAACATCTATGCGGTCAAAGGCAACCGGGAAAGCTACCCCTGTGTCGTGGCGCACATGGATGAGGTACACTGGCGCAAGACAGGCTCTTATGCAGCCCATCTTGTGGCGGACTCGATGATTGTCGGCTATGATCACAAGCGTAAACGGATGACCGGAATCGGTGCGGATGACAAGAACGGCATCTGGATCTGCCTGAAATGCCTGGAGGATTGCAAGACGGTGAAATGTGCCTTCTTCGTACAGGAGGAGGTGGGATGCATAGGCAGCAGCCATGCCGATATGTCCTTCTTTTCCGATTGCCGTTTCGTGATTCAGTGTGACCGGAAAGGGAACGGGGATATGGTAACACAAATCAATGGGATGAAGCTCTGCTCCAACGAGTTCATTTCAGCTATAGATGTCCGGAAGTACGGCTACAAGCCGGCACAGGGACTGAATACAGATGTGGCGGCTTTGAAAAGAAACGGTCTGGAAGTATCCTGTATCAATCTTTCCTGTGGATATTACGAACCTCATACGGACAACGAATATACCGTCGTGGCTGATCTTTGCAAGTGTTACCGCTTTGTCCGGCATATCATCTGCTGCCACAAGGGAACCAGCATGCATATACCGGAAGCGGGAAAAAAAACTTTCCCCGGATATTATGAACTGTTCGGGCTGACCGGATATAGCGAAGAGGATTATATCCGTTTGTCAGAAGAAAAATACATGGGACATACTAAAACAACCAAGACAAGCTCTAAGAATAAATTCTGATTCATCAACATTAAAAACATAGTATTATGGAAACAACGTAAGCGACTGCTCAACTACATCTTGTGTATTCGATTTTTTATTGAGGTGCACTCCATTGTAAGTGCGTCTCGATTTTTTCATATGCCAACTTATCTCAGGGTTGTTATTGAGTGTCAATCTCGCTTTTTCCCGTTTTTTCCTGCATTTTCCCGGAACTGTCCCGATTATTTTCTCCATACATCCGGTAGCAGTTCCTTCAGGTCTCTGTCTGATTTGGGTGCCAGATAATAGGGGAGTTTACTGATCACATCATTCAGCCACTCTCTGGGGTTGACACCACGTTCCTTACATGAGCCAAGCAAGGAGCAGATTATAGCCGTATTCTCAGCAGCTTCGTGATTTCCGCAGAACAGCATGTTCTTTCTTGATATGACCAGTGGCCTCAGGGCATTCTCACAGCGGTTGTTGTCTATAAAGATTCTTCCGTCATGGAGATACGGTTTCATTCTTGGCAGCAGGGAGTAGGCATAGGCTATGGCTTTCCCTATAAGACTTCGTTTTAGAACTTTAGGGTATGTGTTTTTAAGCCAAAGTTCAAAGCTGTCAAGTATCGGCTCGGATAGACGTTGACGTAATTCAGCACGTTTTTCATACGGGAGTTCCTGTTTATCCGCCATGTATTCCACATTATACATATCCTGGATAAATTTGAGTCCCTGCATGGCATATTCCGGATTTTCTTCCTTGCACAGCTCTATATGCCTGCGGATATGTGCGAGACAGCCACACAGGCACACGTCCTCTCTATCCTCAAAGGCGTCATAAATAGGATGGCCGTCACTTTGGAGATATCCTTTGAAGTTTTTCAAAAGCCTGACCGCAACTTTTTGTGAACGCGATCCGTTGTCGTAATGGAAGAAGAGCAGACGCGGCACAGCCGCTCGGACTATCCAGATGTATTCTTTTGCGGCTTTATGCCTCTCATGGTTTATAACCGGAAGCGTGGTCTCGTCAACCTGGAGGTAATCTGCGGCCAGTACTTTCTTCCTGAGTTCCAGATAAAGTGGTCTGAGAAGTTCGCAGACCGGTCTGAACCAGCCGTCCAATGTGTTTCTGGACAGTTTCACACCCAGATGTTCCAGCTGTTTCACTTGTCGGTAGAACGGGACATGATATTCGTACTTCTGTAAAAGGACCTCAGCGAGCATGGAAGCCCCGGGCATGCCTTTATATATGGGCATCAGTGGCATGGGAGCGGTTATTACAGCCTTTTCTCCGTTGTCAACGGCCTCCATTTCATTTTTCAGGGCATATGTGGGACGTACCGTGTCTTTCACATAGAGATAGCCGGGTTTCATCTCAAGGGTCCTGGTATGTTCCTCGCCTATCTTGACGTATCTGCTTAAATCGACATTCTCCGGTTCGATGACGACTGTTACAACCGGAAGGTTATTCATGACGACCCGGTTACGGCGTGGCGTTTTATTGGCGGCCCGGGACTTGGGGACGGTAATCTGTTCAGCCGCCCTGCTCCGGGCCTCTTCGATTTCCGCCTCTATCTGTTCCAGGTCGCCATAGTCAAAAGGGAGCTTCGGGTCTCCGTTATCGACAGGCTTGCATTTCTCACTCATCTTTCCGAACACCTTCCTCTTCAGCCATGCCAGGGAGGCGTTCAGCTCAACTATCGTACCCCGGAGCTCTTCTATGGTCCTTGCCTGGGCCGAGATGATCTCACTCTGTTTACGGTTGATATCCAGCAGCTGTTCCATTGAGGATTCCACAGCTTGTCCGGTTGCATCTTCTTTTGCCATTCAATATCCTTTTTTGATGATATAAAGATAGCGAAAAGCTATAAGAAAAACAAGCCTTCAAGCTGTTTGTTTACAACTGTTTACCAATGCTTTTTCAAATTGGAAAGCCGTCTTTGCCTGCCTTTGCTGACATCTTCATTGATGCCTTCCACCATAACGACCAGGTCACTCCAGGTCATGGGGTAAGAACGGGTGGCAGGATCATAGGCGGGTATCTTGAAGGTGCCTTCTTCAAGCAGTTTCTCGTAAAGGACCAGACCGCCCGGTTCGGCATGGAGCAATTTTATCTTGGTCCGGAAACGGTTGTAGAAAATGAATACGTCCCCACTTCTGATGTCGCCTCCCATCCTCTCATGCACAAGGCCGCAAAGAGTGAACATACCTTTCCTCATGTCCGTATAACCGGGGCATAGGAAATATCTCATGCTGTCATTTAGGCAGAACATTGGCATTATATATTTTAGAGATCAGATTCAGGGCAGCTTCACAGCCGGAAGACCCTTTAAACTTCAACTTCAATCCGTTGGGTAATTCCAAGGATATTTCAGAGCTGTCCTTTCCTTTCAAGGGAAAGGGGACGCTAGGCTGGGGAGATGGCAGGGGAGTCTCGTGAGATATACCGGGGGATGGCGTGTCGCCATTGATTACTATGGGGACAAAGCTGTCTTTAACCCCTAAGCGGGAGGCTTCTGCCAATAACTCCCGCTCCGTTATACCGTATTTTTGTTTCCAAAGATAGAATCTACTACGGCTATAACCTTCATTCTCACAAAAATCAGCAATGGACAAACCACTCTGCTGCTGACGGAAAAGAACGGAGATAAATTTTTCTCTGCTCATCATGTGTTTACGTCGCTGCATCATAGGATATTATTTTTTTGTAGCAAAAGTAAGGAGGGAAAATGAACTGTAGAAGATGTACTTACTTAGGCGCTTACGAAACAACAGTAATGCCGGCAGCTGTATCGGTACAGAAACAGCAGGGCCTCAACCAGGTAGTCATTAACAAGGTACAGCGGATGATAGAAGGCAGGCAAGGTGGTGTCATGGACACCATCAACCGTCTGCTCAGTGAGGGACGGATCGCGCAGGATTTCATCGCTCCCATCGGGGTAAGCCAACGTAGCAAGGAACGCCCCGTTATCTCTTTCAAAGCGGAAGGAAGGGTACAGATGGCAATGCCCGAAGGGAACTTCAACCTGCACGGCAACGCCATAAGCCAGATTTCGGAGAAGATGGGCATTCCCGCCAAATACCTGCGCGAGCTTTCTGCCGGGGATGTTTGGCAGAAACAGTTGTGCGCCACCATCCTGAACGAGCATTCGGGATGGACCGAGCGTACACGGGTACTGATACGGGCGGTAGGAATGGAAGTCCGGGGCGTATTGTCGGACTCCTACCGTCGGCTGAACTCGGTGGATATCCTGACCGCTTTCATCCGTGAGGCGGGAGGACAGGGAGCGGTCGTGTCCGATGCCTATATGAACGACACGAAAGTATGGTGTGAGACAATCCTGCCCACTCCGATAGAGATACCCACCCGTAAGAACGGAACGGTCATCATCTTCGCAGGAGCACGCTTCTCCACATCCGACTATGGCAACGGATCGGTCGATATGCGGTCGTTCCTGCTCAACGGGGCGTGCCTGAACGGGATGGTCAGGGAGTCCGTCATGCGGCAGATACACCTTGGAGGCCGACTGCCGGAATCCCTGTCCCTCTCCCAAAAGACCTACGAACTGGACACGCAGACCACCGTATCGGCTGTTTCCGACCTGACCAAAGGACTGTACAGCAAAGACACCATCATGCAGAAGGCCATCGAAATTCAAGGAGCATCGGAGATAGACGTGGATTTCGACAAGGAACTGAAGAATCTGGTGCAGAAAGGAGCCTTGTTGAAAAACGAGGGACGTGAGGTCGAGAAACTGCTGATGAACAACAATCCTGACGACGGAGTTACAGGCGGGGCCACGCTATGGAAACTGACACAGGGAATCACCGCCTTTGCAAGGGAACAGCAGCCGGAACGCTGCCGGGAACTGCATGAAATTTCGGGACAGCTGATGAACCGGGTAAAGATAAATTAAGAGAATAACAACCGAATTGTATGACAAGGGCGGCCGTGAGTCGCCCGTAAAGCAGAAGAACAATGGGAAATAATATAGTGTGCAGCAGATGCGGATCGGCCAATGTCAGGTGTGAGGCAATGGTAAACCCCAACACAAAAGGGTTCGACCACTTCACGGACGAAGCTTTTTATTACGGGTGGTGCGAAAACTGCGGATTGGGAGGTGCCCTGACCGACAAGGAGGAAATCCGGAACGAAATTTTGGAGAAATACCACAGGTTCAAGAAAGAGAATGCTTGTGAGCCACATTACGCGAATTGCCGGATTGTCCAAAGGGACAGCGGTCAGGTCAAGGATGTAAGAATTATGCTTTCACCGGACACCGGTATGGCCGATGACGGTATTTTCTTTTACTGCCACACATTGGAAAGGCTTATTGGGCTGTCCGTTCCCGGCAGGGAAAGTTTCACCCTTACGGAATGTTTCGGTTTTGCCTTGCTGACAGACAGGGAAAAGATGGAACGGCAGGTATTTAAACATGAAGCGGACGGAAAGCCCGTTATCGTAACAGGCAGGGAAGTGCTGCTTTTCTATGGGGAGCACTATGGTATAAGACCGGAAGAATTGAAGCAATACGCAACGGAGTATTGCTGCCATATCAAACATTACAGGGAATATGGATATCCGTTGCTGGACAGGTCCCTCGTGAAAAAAATGCTGGAGGAAGAGGAACGGATTACAAAAGGGGAAACACGGTCATTCACTCTGCGGATACACTTTCCTTGGCATGTGAAAATCATAAAAGAGGATAATCCTGAATATGCCCCATACAGATATGCCTTGAATGCCTATTGCCTGGACAATCCGCAATGTTTTAACCGCAGATACACCACTTTGGAGAAAGCCTTGCTCCATTGTTTGAATGGATTCAATGAAAATGCCGCAATCAAAGACCGGTATCATTCAATAGGGGAATACTTGCTTCAAAAGTAAGAACAGCAGACAAATACATCTTAAAACAGAAACGTCACAAGGTGATGTATATCACATCATACCTGTGGCGTTTCCGTTTTAGACACTTCCCGGTTCTTGATTCTGCTCGCTTGGGGAATCTGCATCTAATATGGCAATTGGGGTCATTTCCTTATTTAATTGAAAAATAGGCAATTGCTATGCCCAATATAATGGCACATACAATACTTCCCAGTACTATAAAGAGATAGTTGGGATAATGAAACTCAAGGTCCATATAAGGTATATGTTTTCGTTTTACATATTTACTCCATAGCCAAATAATATATTTGCCTATACTTTCCAGTCCTACAATATCAATCATTATTATTGTCTTTTGAATATTCATTCCATATACTGACTCCATAGCCCATATCGTTCCAAAGTTTTTTACTTTCGACATGCATTATGTAATGTTCTCTTGCCTGCTTGAATTTTTTGCTTGCTTCTTTTTGCCAACCTTTGCCTGAAGGTTTATACATCTTATATTGTTTCGTTTTTAAAAATGGATTATATCCATTTATCAACCCTTTTCCTACTTTGCCACAAAAGCCAATGGCTTTAACCCCTCCAAAAAGAGGAAGCGATATTATATCCAAAAAAGCCCCAAACCGTTCTTCCGATAATTGACTTGCTCCTGCTAAAGTACGCCCCGTAAAAAAAACTAATGGTGAGTTTATTTTACTATAAGCTGTATTGACAAGAATTTTACCTATGCCTTCAAGAAAAGTGTTGGATGGTGAATCCAACCAAAATTCAAGAGAAGTCAAGGCTCCAGCTTTTTTAATTTCTCCATTATCTACTGTGTGTGGTATATCTATAATCCTTCTTTCCGTTATGTCAATTATTAATAATCTTTGTCCTGCGGATATAGAATACTCACTTGACAGGTCATTCCATCTTTTTAATTCTTCAACGGTAACATCAAACATTTCTGCAATATATGCTAAGGTATCTCCTTCACACACTACATATCTTGCGCATCCATTTTTGCTAAATAGCCCTCTGAGGCTTTTTTTTATCATTTCCTTTGAGGTATCAATGCATTGGATTTGAACAATGTTAGGTATGCATATTTGGAATGGCAATATATTGTCATTCATATCTATGACTGTTCCATCTGTATCCTCGTAATAATCCTGATATTGCACAAAAGCATACCCTTCTCCTATTACAAATCCAGTATACGGAATTCCTTTTGTTTTATAATCCAGAAAATCTTCTCTGCTTATAAAAATATTATTGTATTGGCTCATAGATGGATATAATTAAAATTATGGTGTATTTTTTTACTATATCGTTAAATTCTACGTTTTGTATTTAGTCCATATTCTCTCTACACTAACATTTTAACAACAAACTCTAATACATATTAAACATATCCCTGTTTTTAATCTTTCCTTTATTTTTTTCAATATATATTCCGCAATTAGAATATTGTTCTCCATTAAGAACGTATGATGTAATATAATTCTCCCACATTTTCCCTACAAGTCTTTTTTCTGTTTTTTGCTCGGTTATTCTATATACGATAGTATCATTAACCGTTATTAACCAATCAAACATAACAGATAAAGAGTCGGAACTTTCATATCCATAGAATCGTTCCCTTACTCTAAATTCCGTTAAAGGAATTTCATGTACAAGAGATGAAAAGTCTGTGTCTTTTTTAAATTCATATAAATGTATATCGTTTATTTCATACTCTTCAAACCCTATAGTAGAAATAACAGTTCTAATCTTATATGAATCAACAGATGAAGGGTGATTATATGGACTGTTAATTGTGTAACAGAAAAATACAAATAATAAAATCAATATACAATAAGGTATTAAAAAAACAGGTTTTAGTGAATTTATTTTAAGAGTAAAAAGTACGACAACTTTGAATATTGTAATTGTAGAATATATTAATAAAGCAATGAAAAAGAATATACAAATAATTGACATTGTCATATCATTGTAAGAGTATTTCTCTTGCAGCATAGGAAACAACAAACAAAAACTTATAACCATCAAGAGTATTCCTATTACCTTTTGAGTAATACTTAAGACTGGTATTATTTTATTTATAATATCCCGTATTCTATTTACCGGCAACATATCCATAGTATCCCGCTTCAAAATTATCAATATCAATGGTACATTCCATTACTTTACCCCAAGTAAACATTTTAATGATAACATGATTCTCTTTTTGTTGAATTTCCTCAACACAAACCCAGTGATTAGGACATATAGAGGTTATATCTTCATCAAATATCACTGTTTCTGCGTGAATAAGCACACAAACAGAGTATCCTTCATCTAATTTATTTTGCAAATCTGATATAATATCTTTGGCATTACCATTTTTTAGTACTTGAAATAAGGCCGTTGTATCAATTATACTGTTAAAATTCAAAACATCTTTCATCAAACCTGAAATGATATGAGGGAAAGAAATTCCAGTACAGCCTTCCAGTGTTTCTTCTATTTTGCTATCATCTTTTCGAGTATCGTAGTCCCATAATATATTTTTAAAATCCCTGATTGTTGCCAAAAACAGATAATCTGCAAATTCTAAAGAACCTACTTTTTTATTTTGAGGTTTAAGTTCTACTAAATGTTCATCTTTATCAATTTCAACTTTATATCCCGTTTGGTCAATAAGGGCAATTCCTTTCTTATGCATATTGGTTATAAAGTTATTATATCCAGTACTATTGCTTTTTGCAAAGATATAAGCAATTGAGGCTATTCCACATAAAGAAGTACTTTGCTGATTTATAAGATAAGGAAATGATATTCGTTTATTTATATTTCTTTCAACTTCTTTTTTATCTAAATATCTAAACCGGTAATGTATCCAAACTTTTAATACTCCTTCATTACATTGCTCCTGTATGTAAGCGTAAAAAGTCACGAAGCATCCTAATATATTAAAATCATCTACTTTAAAGTCCACCTTTTTCCCTCTTGGCTTCCATGTAGATAAAACTGTAATATTTCCACCATTATCAGTATAATGACATTCCCATCTAACATCATTACTTTTAGGAATGCCATATATAAAATCAAGAACTTCTAAAGAATATGTTTTGTTATAAACTAATCCTTTTTGGGTTAGATTAAAAGTGCCATCATTTGTAGAACCTTCATCTAAGTCAGAAATCATTATTGTTTTCACTTTCGGTTTCTTTTGTAAATTAGCACTTCCTTTGACTCCTTCAGTTCTGGATGTAATAACAATATTACCCATATTTAATTCATTTTGAATTTATCAATGATAATTATTCCTTCTTTATTTATTTTACCTGAATACCGAACTGTAGATAATTCGGAATCTTTATCTTCAAAAGAAAGTTCAACAAGTTTTCCTACAACAGGATTATCCACTTTTATATAAAGAGTTACAGGCTTTTCTACATTCAAACAACGCTGTTTCATACCATTTTCATCAATCCAATATGCATCTATTATATAAATAGTTTGATTATCATAATTAATTTTTACAACAGATTGAAAACTCTCTTCCTCCTTATATTCCTCCCACCAGAATCCGTCTGTCGTATCCATCCTTCTATCCAGTCTAATGGTTCTATTGATATCCAGTCTTGTTGGAGATATAAGAAAACGGGTAAGCATAGGACTACTTTCTGTCGCATTCATAATTTCATCATAACAATAAAGATACGCTTCATCAAAAGCAAGTTCACGAAACATCATATCGTCTATGCTATGCAGTATCTTCCCCCAAACCGGAAAAGGTTCTGCATGAGAAAAGAAAGCGGGACGCTGCCGGTCCGTATCAACAAGCATCATATCCAAAATACAATTGCTGCCATTAGATTCCATTTCTATATATATGTTTCCTCCTAACATTCCTGTTACAGGTCTTCCTTTACGGTCTATATTACGGGAAAAACAGTATTTATACTTTAGTAGATTGCATTTGTAGCCATTTATTTCCAATATTATTTCTGAATTCATGACGACTTGTTTTATGCATTTGACATTACATCTCAAACTTAGCAAAAAATCAAGAAAGACAATGTTTAAGGAGCATTTTTTATGCACCATATGCTCAATAACACATTTTATGTCTTTCGGTTACATTAAAATACAACACCTGTTAGGGATATGTTCATGCCGGACAAATAAAAAAGGTTCGGTCGTCTCGTAACAACCAAACCTTTATCAGCAAGCAATCTACGGAATATAGAACAGTTCAAACTCCTCTTTTCTTCTTCTCTCTATGCTTGGAATGACTTTCCCCCGATAACAACGGAACGATACATATTCCTTGTAAATATCCCGGTTGCCGCTGTCCAGTTTCTGAATCAGTTTGCTTTTAGGTATCTTGCCGTTTCCGATCAGACGGTAACAGCCTACATTAAAGCCTAACAGACTTAAAAGAAGCGAGTCTTTCCCATATTTTCGGAATACCTTCAAACACCGTTCAAGGTCGCATCTCAAAAGTGAGTCTGCCTGTGCCTCACTCAGGTTCTCGGTCAGCGTCTCGTGGGGAAGCAGGCGGTGTCCGTAACCGATGTAAGGCATTTTCCCCCGGTGCCAGCCTTCCCACCGCTTGATGCAGGCTACCGCCTTATCTTTGTCAGACGGGGGATTTTCCGCCTTGCCGTACAAGACAAGTAACAGAAAGATCATAACAGCCGGTATTCTTTTCATGCAGCCTCCTTGTTATTTTCTTCATCCGTATCCTTTCCATTAAAATCATATGTCAATTGTTGCAGATTCCCCCAATTATCTTCAAGATAGAGGTCTATGGTCTGGGATTCCTTGCCGCTTTGCGAAGTATAGTAAAGACGGAATTTCCATTCGTTCAGCAGATAACGGTCATTGGGCTTCAGTACCGTTCCGTCCTCCATCTTCAGACTGCCCTTGCCGTCCGGCTGGAAATACCTTAGCGTATAGACAGTTCCGGCAAAGTTCCCTTCCGGCTTGATTTCCAGCCGGATTTCCACAGTCTCCCCATCGGTAATCTCATCCGCTACCGGCATGGTTTCTACCGTAAACGGGTATTCCTGTCTGATATCCAGCTCATTGTCACAAGCAACAAGACCAAGAAAGGAGAATGCCATACAGCAGGCTGTCAGCATAAAATCAAGGATTTTTCTTTTCATGGGTATGTATTCTTTTAAGGTTAGAAAATGTATTTTACTCCGATTCCATACTGGAAGTGGCAGATTCCCGAGGCACTGCCCCACACGAAACGCTCACGCAGACGTACCAGCAGAACAACCCTGTCGGACAGGTATCCTTCCGCTTCCAGCGTTACCGCGCCGCCATAAATGAAAGACTCGCATTGCTGCAAAACGGCTCCGTCATCCAGCAGCCGGTCTCCTTCGTTCACGGTCTCATAGCCCAACAGGGCGGAAGCGCCGAGGTTCAGGAAGAAGGACTTGCCGGGGGTGGAAAAGAACGTATGGTAATAACCGCCTTCCCCCGTATATTGCGACAAGGGTATATGCGTACTCCGGTAAGGGATGTTACGTTTCAGCATCTCACCGCCAAACATCCACTGGTTTCCGTTCCCAGTACAGGTGGATACAGCCAGCGAGAAGGCATAGCCTGCATCGTGACGGTTTGCCCGGCTGTAAAATCCGTCGGCCATTTCAGTGGTGAAGCGGACGGCTTTCATTCCCGGCAGGCGGCGTTGGGCTTCTGCCTGCCCCGTAAAGAGGGCAAGCAGGAGGATAATAAAGAGGAAGTTTCTTTTCATGGCGTTCATCTGACTTTCAGTTCATTGACGGTTTCTGCGCGTACCAGATCCTCATTCTCCACATCAAAGGACTGATGCCGGCCGCCTTGCTTCTCATACATTTCCACTATCAGCTTCTTGTCGTCGGGAATGGTGAACTTGGGCAGGGCAAACACCGTCCGCTCGTTCTTCTTCCCGTCCACACGGGTCACATAGTTGAAGGCACGAAGCGGATAGATGACCTGTTCCTGCATGGCGGTACGTTTCATGATTTTCTTGTCCACGATCTTGAAGGTCACGAAGTCCACGTCGAAAGGCACGTTCGTGGCGTTCTTCACTTCGGTATGGAAATAGATCAGTTCGCCGTGCGCATAAAGTCCTTTAAGCAGATATTGCACTCCGAACCGTTTGCAGCCGATGTGCTTGACCTTGCGTTTGTTCTGTTCATACACGGATTTCATGATCAGCCGTACCAGACGGGGAGACTCCCCGGAGAGTTCCTGCAAGTAGATTTCCATCGCATTGTTCGGACGGTTCACGGCCTCTCCGTCATGGATGAAGTCGCACATTTCCACATTCAGCAGCAAAGGCTCGTCGGCATACTTGACATTGAATGTATAGAAGTTGCCGTCTTCGGTAATTACGCTCATGTTTGTCTCGCTCCGGAAATGTTTCCGGGTTGCCTTCACACGGATCACATTTTCCGCACCGTCCGCCTTGCCCGCTATCAGATTGGGCGAACCCAGGTCCACATATCTCACGGGAGAGGGAAAAATAATATGTACGGTCTTGTCATATGTAATTTCCAGACCGTGCGGAGGAATCATCCGGCTGAATCCGATCTTGCGGCTCAGTCCTTCATAATAATCCCCGCTGCTCTGCTGCGCGTATGCAGCCACTGTGCCCGCAATCAGGGCAAGCATCATCAGAATCTTCTTCATGTGTGTTTCTTGGTTGATTGGTGAATAAATGGTTGATTTCCTTTCCTCCTTCATTTTTCAGGAGAATGCAGCAACAGCCGGTGCCCGGCCTTCAGAGTGATTTTCACCGTGCGCATCTTCTTGCCCACATATTGTGACATACCCTGTATCACCCCCTTGCCCACATCCGAGGCAATCTGCGCTCCGGCATCCGTTGAGATATTGATGCTGCTTCCTATAGAGGTGCCCATGCCGGCAGCAATCTCACGTGCGGCATCATACTCCATCGAGTTCGGTACAAGGATTCCCTGCTGCCCGTCAGCGTCATACACTTCGAGTTCCACCGGGAACAGCGTGCCCCTGTACTCCACCGTCTCGATCAGGATTCCCATCCGTTCCCCCTCGACACGTGTGCCGCCGACCAGTACCGTACCTTTTGGGATAAGGAGATCGTCCACTGCCATCGGCTCAAGCAGGCGGATACGAAGTGCCTGTCCGTCAGATACGGTCTGCGTGCCATGCACACAGGCGGCGATGGTGTTCCTGCCGGAAGATGGCATTTTGCCTACCGGGGTGTGGAAGCCGGTATTTCTCTCGCCTGCATATCCGGAAGCAATGTCTTCATTGCCTGCAGGCTGGGCCAGTGATGACACCATCCGGTTCTGTACCCGTTTTACAGGCCGGACAGCCGTCCGTTCTTTCCGGCTGTTTGGGGCATTTGTTGTAGAGGAAGCATCCGGCTCTTTCCCGTTGTAGCGGGCAGCCAGCTCGTAGGACTTTTCCAGCAGAGCCATCTTTTCTTCCAGGGTCTGGCCTTCCGCCTGTTCTTCCGCCGGCTTCCTTTCTTTTTCCAGATCCTCAATACGGCGGAGCAGATCGGCATCTGGCTGATTTTCATTCCGGGTATATACAGTGCCCAGCGAACGGTTCATATTCCGGTAAGCTTCTGTAGAGGAACGGATGGAGCCGGGGGCTTTCCCCTTTTCCGGTTCCGGCGGAAGTTCCATGTTTGCTTTTCCTGCGGTAAGACCGGCAGTATCCTGACCGTCCTTGTTGAGCAGTTCGGACATCTCCTGGAAGGTTCCCCTGCGCCATTTTTCCTTTTTTGCCAGTGCTTCCTGCTCGTAGGCGCTTACCTTGTTGCCCTCCATTTCCGAATCTTCCGGTGAAGGCATCTCCACGTTGAACCCCCTGCCTTTTTCCATTTCCGCCTTCTCCTTTTCCGACGGGCTGAATACCAGCAGGAGGAACCCCATGCACAGCAGGCAGAAAAACGGATAGACAATATACTTTGCGCGCCGGCGCTTCTCTTCGGGAGTCAGCTGCTTGTCATTTGACACTCCGAGCCGTTCCCTGATTTTCTGAAAGTCCATTTTCATGTTTATGGATGTTTGAATGAATGTTTCTTGTTCTTTCCGGCCGGAACACGACGGAACGGATATGTCCCATTGCCGGTCTTTGGCCCGGCTCCCCGAAACGGGATACACAGGAGAGAATCGAGTACAGGCAGGAGACAACAAGCAGGAACGAGGCCGTGCCTGCCAGAAGGATGCGCTGCTTTCCTGTCAGCCGCCGGCAGAACAGCCGTACCCGGCTGTCCGCATGGCCGAAGAATCCGCGTTTTCCCCTCATCGTTCCGCACTTCTTATGTCCTTATTCTCCAGCACGGTAAACTGCTCGATAATGAATCCGTTGGGATTGTCATCCGAACGCCCTGTGTTTTGAAGCGAGCAGGAAGTTACGAGGCTGCGCTCGGTCACGTTGCTTTCACGGATAATCAGCTGCCGGGCGTATGTCCGCACCTTGTAAGGGTAGGCGGCAAAGTCGCACACCACGCTGTCCACATGCACCACCTGGTTGATGTTGCCTGAAATCAGGCGGTTGTAATACCCTCTTTCGGCAAAATCCACATAGTAGTGATAGGCACTCTTGTCTGCCAGTTGCAGGGCACGGTTGATATTGTGCTCGATGGCATCCTTCTGGGGTGAGAGCGAGAAAAACAGTTCGTGAAAGCGCCTTACATGTTCCCGCGCCTCGGCAGGCCTGTTCTGTGAGAGGTCCTGCGAAAGGGCCATCATCAGCGATTTGCCCCCGTCAAGCACATAGATTTTCTCGCGTTGCTTCTCGGCAAAGCGGTATGAGCTCCACAGCGCATATCCGGTAACGAGCGCACAGCAGCAGGCAAAGACCGCCAGCATCAGGCGGATGCGCTTGAAGCTGCTCTCAATGTTTGTCAATGACTTGAATTCCATTTTTTTTGATGTCTGGTTTGAATGAATAAATATTTCCGGTATGACGGGACATCCCGTTCCGACAGGTCACCGGACCCGCCATCTTGGGTTGCCCGACTCATGGGAAGGAGGCTCCGCAGGGTTTATTTGCCCCTCAGCCTGCCTCCGATATTCCCCAATACGGCACCGCCTGCTCCGGCTGCAAGGCCGCCTGTCTTGGTGGCCGTACGGTTCAGGTTACGGCTGAAGTTTCCGGCACCGCCTGCCTGCACTATCCAGCCTGCTACCGTAGGCACGGTGAAGTATCCGATAATCCCGATCAGCATAAAGATGATGTAGACACTGTTCGAGTTGTCTATCGAGTAGTCCGGATTGTTCTGCAGTTCCTGAATGTCATTCTGAAGCATCAGTACCTGAAGCTTGGCAAGCAGGGTGCTGAACAGGTCGCTGACCGGAAGCCACAGGTAAACGGAAATATATCTCGTGAACCACTGTCCGAGCGTGGACTGGAATCCGTCCCATACACTGAAGGCGAACGCTACCGGTCCCAGTATCGAGAGTACGACCAGGAAAAAAGTCCTCACGGTGTCTATCAGCAGCGATGCCGCTGCGAATATCAGCTCCAGCAGGCTGCGGAATGCATCCCGGATTTTCTTTTCCAGATTATACATCCCGACTTCCACATACATGCCCAGCCGGGAGGCGGTATCTATGGTTGACCAGCCCAGTTCATCCAGCTGACGGTCAAACTCCTCGTCACTTACCAGATATGCTGTTTCGGGATTGCGGAGCATGGCCTCCTTTTCCAGTTCCTCCTTTTGGATCCGGTACTGTTCCATATCCATCGTCTGTCCTTCGAGCATCTTGTGTGTGCCCTGCACGATGGGACTGAGAATATTGTTCAGCGTGCCGAGCACCAGCGTGGGAAAGAGCAGAATGCAGATGCCTATGGCAAAGGGACGCAGCAGGGGATAGACATCTATCGGTTCGGCACGTGCCATCGACTGCCATACACGGACGGCAACGTAGAACAACGCACCCAGTCCGGCAAGTCCCTTGCCCACGTCCATCATGTCCTCGCAAAGGGGAAGCATCTCGTCATACAGGGTTGCCAGTATGGTGTGCAGGTTGGCAAAATCTATCGACAACGGCATCATGGCTACCAGTATTTGGAGGTTTCATTCCCATAGAGCCGCATCACACGTTCCAGGTCGTTCTTCTTTCTGGCCCTGAGGTAGCTTACGGCTATGTTCTTGTTCGTATAATAGCTCACAAGGTTGCGGTAACGGCGCATCTCGTAATAGCAGTTGTCCACCACGTCCATACGGTCCTTGTCGGTCATGGACAGGGTACTGACATTGATAACCTGTTTCAGGTCCTGCAACACGCCGTTGCTCTCTTCCAGCAGGCGGGTGTAACCGAAGGCGATGGCGTCCAGTTCGCGCGGTGAGAAGTTTTCATCGTTCATCATCTTGCCGAAGTTGGTTACATAGATGTCGGACACGTCGCCCACCATCAGGATGATGTCACGCACCTTGCGGGCATCCTGTATCAGGTTGTTGACCGATTTCAGCTGGTCGTAATATTTCTTGGCCTGCTCATAGATCTTTACTGTCTCGGCAAAGCTTTCTGCCGTATTGACTGCCGTCTTTGAGGTATGGGCGATATTGTCCGACATGTTTATGATGCTTTGGGCCAGATTGCCGGGATCTGTCACCACCCATTGGGCGCGTGCTCCGGTAACGCCCAGTACAAATGCCGTTCCGATCAGAAGCGTTCTTGCCTTCATGCCCGTTCCTCCTTCCTTACATAGTCTCCGCCCGGTGAGAATGTCAGCACGTCGGCTGCCTCATTGTAGGACACATCGACACGGTAGCCCGTATTGACAAACAGGTTTCCGTTTTCTTCCACCAGCAGGTAAGTCTGCGGCTTCAGCCTTCGGGTTCTCCCGCTACGGGAAAACACCGTCACCTTATAGCATTCTCCTTCCTTGTATACCAGCACGTCAGGTCTGCCTTCCACGCTGGTCCACGTTCCGCAGATCTTGTCGCGGTCGATACCGCTTTCCGAACAGCTCTGCAATATCATGGCGGCCATGCTTATCAGACATACCGCCAGCCTCATAAGGGGTCTGTTTCTCATAATCGTTTTCATTTCGGGTTTGATACCTGTTTCTGTTCCTCTCGCTTTTTCTCCGCCAGACGGCGGATGGCTCCTTCCAGACTGCCCTCCGGCAATCCGGCAATCCGTTGTACTTCCAGTTTCTCCGACTCCTCGGTCGTGAACGTGAAGTATTCTTCCTCGCTCACTTCCGTGGCATATACTGCCGAGCAGGTTCCTCCAAGCCCTATCCATACTTCCCGGTAGAAGCGCCCGGGATGGTTCGCTTGGTTGATGGAAAGAATCTGCCCTTTCTCTTTCTCGGTCAGACCGAGCAGCCGCTGGATGTGCTCGAACTTGTTCATGTATTTCCGCTGGTCAAGCAGTATCTTGCAGTCAGAGTTGTTGATGATGGCCTCTTTCACAATCGGGGAGCTGATGATGTCGTCCACCTCCTGTGTCACCACCACAGCCTCGCCGAAATATTTTCTGACGGTCTTAAAAAGGTACTTGATGTATTCGCTCATATTGGCGGACATCAGGGCTTTCCAGCATTCCTCTATCAGTATCATCTTACGGATACCTTTGAGCCTGCGCATCTTGGCGATGAAAGTTTCCATAATGATCAGTGTCACCACCGGAAGAAGCACTTTGTTGCTGCTGATATTGTCCAGTTCGAATACGATGAACCGTTTGCCTGTCAGGTCCAGTTCCTTGTCGGAGTTCAGCAGGAAGTCATAGTCTCCGCCCCGGTAGAACGGTTCCAGAACGTTCAAAAAACCGTCAATGTCAAAATCCTTCTCACGCACCTTTTTCTCTTCAATCATTCTTCTGTAGTCATCGGCGACAAACTCATAGAAACCGTTGAAGTCCGGTCTGATGTTCCGGTTCTCCGAAATCTTTCGGATATAGGCGTTCACTGCTCCGGAAAGAGCGACCTCCTCCGAACGTTTCGGCGACTCGTCCTCCCGTTTCCACAAGGTCAGTATCAGTGTATTGATACTGTCACGCTTCTCCACATCGAATTTTCCGGATTCGGTGTAGAACGGGTTGAAGGATATCGGATTGTCCTCTTCATACGTGATGTAAATCCCGTCCTTCCCGTTGGTACGGTCATGGATCATCCTACACAGCCCCTGGTAGCTGTTTCCAGTGTCCACCAGCAGGATATGCGCTCCCTGTTCGTAGTATTGGCGGACAAGGTGGTTGGTGAAAAAGGATTTTCCGCTGCCCGAAGGCCCGAGAATGAACTTATTTCTGTTGGTGATGATTCCTCGCTTCATGGGCAGGTCGGAAATATCCACATGCACCGGTATCCCGTTCTGGCGGTCTGCCAGCCGGATGCCGAACGGACTGGGCGAACTTCTGTAATTGGTCTCTCCGGCAAAGAGGCATACGGCCTGTTCCAGGAAGGTATAAAAGGATTCTTCGGATGGAAAGTCGCCTGCATTTCCGGGGATTCCCGCCCAATAGATGACCGGTGTGTCAATGGTGTTATACCTTGGCGTGCATTCCATCATGGCCAGCTGGCTGCCCGTGTCGTTCCTGATGCGGCGGAACTCTTCCGCATCCTCCGCCCAGGCGATGACGTTGCAGTGGCATCTGACGGGAAGCACTCCTTTGGTATGTGCCTCATCAAGATACATCTCCGTCCACTCCTGGTTAACGGCATTGCTCCGGCTGTATTTTGACAACGAGAGCATATTGCGCGAGTTTTTCTCCATCATCTGCAGGATTTCCTGTGCGTCGTCGATGAACACGTATTGCGAATAGATGTGGTTGCATGACAGCAGCAGTCCTACGGGTGCGGCAAAGGAGAGGCGGCAGTCGCTGCGGTCCGTGGACATCCTCTCGTAGCGCATGTCCGTGGAAAGTCTGCCGGGCAGGTCTTCCGTATCGGAAAGGGTATGCAGGCAGAGGCGTTTGTCGCCGATGCGCATCCTGCCGGGCTTGAGGCAGATGTCCTGCAATACGGCAGTCTCATCCTCCAGCGAGAGGGAAAAGTATTTTTCCACCAGTCCGGGACGTTCCTTCGTTCCGGTGATTTCGTCTGTTTCCAGACGGCGAAGCCTTATATGTCCGGAATCATTCATAATACGCTCGAACTGTTCCACCGCCTCAAGAAAACGGGCGGCAGCATCCTTGTCGGTTATCTCTTTGGGCAACAGGAATCCCCGGCAAAGGGTATTGAAGTCACTCTTCCGGCGGCTGCGTTCGCGGGTTGTCTTCGTCAGGAACAGGTAGCATTTGTGATTCAGGTAAGGTCTTTCATTGAAATGCAGCTCATAGCTGCGTGTCAGAAAGCTCTGTTCTCCGTCATCGGTCTTCGGACGGTAGGTTTCCTTGACGAACCAGTCCTGTTTGCAGACGACACTATGTTCCGGCAATACCTTCACGGCTTTGATCCAGGAGGAGTGCATTGCCTCATACTCGTCCGCCGTTACCGTGTACAGTTCGGGCAGTTCCACTTCGAAAGCCACGGTCAGATCGGCGTCCTTGCTCACGATACAGCCGTTTTCTACCGACAGCAGGGGGAATCTGCGTTCCAGCGTTTCCGCCTTTAATACATTTCTCATGATTGTTGTTTTTTTCTGCTTCTTGTGAATAATCTGAAAACTCTCTTGCGGTGAATCAGATAGCGTGGATGCCGTTTTTCAGCCAGCAGCTTCATCAGCCCGTGTTCACCGTAACGGGCATTCAAACGGAATATCACCCACACCAACAGGCTGCCGGACAGGATTCCGAAGGATAAGCATATCCATTGGTCCACCCCCGTCAGGTAAAGAAAGACTACCATAAGGAGCACCATCGCAAGCCCTCCGGCAAAGACGAACAGGTATTGCGACTTGAGTCCTTTGAACTCGACGGGGTTGCCGGCACCTTTGTTTACCGGATATTCCATAGGCTTTAGAGGAAGAAGGAACGTAAGATGGTGGCGGCTACGATCAGAAAGATACAGGCAAAGAACCAGCTGGCGGCGGTTTTCGAAGTGTCAGGATCTCCGCTGGAAAATTTGCCATAGGTCTTGATACCGCCTACTAGACCAAGCACCGCACCGATGGCATAGCATAGTTTGGTGGCGGGATCGAAATACGAGGTCATGAGGCTGGTTGCCTCGTTGATACCCGCAAGGCCCTGGCCCTGCGCAAAGGTGTTTGCGGCGATGACCGCACACATCACAGAAAAAAGGATTCTTCTTTTCATTGTCGAATCGTTTGGGTAAGACATAAATTTGAATTCGACAACAAAGATAAATGGGGATAATGCGCTATGATTCAGAGGTGTCATCAGATGTCATCAAATGTCATCAGATGTCCTCTTTAAGCATAATATTTAAACGATAATTTTGGTACAAATATGGATTGTTTAAACTATTACATAGTTTTCTGTACTTCTGTACCATTATATAATTACCATTACAAAAGCCGGCAAATTCCATAAAGTTGATTTCTTGTCAAATACGACTATTATTGATATTGAATTAAAATCATTATATTTGCATATCAAACGCAGTTTTATGGCCAATGCAAACAGGTTAAAACAGTGCATCATGTAATGTAAAGAGCACGCCTTGAATAAAGTATTTTTAAGTAATATATCTGTTTATATTCAAGAACAATCAGACAGAGAACAATCACCTTCATACTTAGTAAGTATGAACAATGAAATTATGGTGCTTAAACAAAGCGAACAAAATATAAGGTCGTAAAATAAAGCATAATGTAACAAGTGCTTACAGGCAAAATATTTAATCAGTTAGTGTATGAAGAAAAACCTTAAAGATTTATATTGCCAACGCCCTCATGTCGTAATAGTTGGAGCAGGTGCTTCAAGAGCGGTCATGGGAAAATCTTGCCCAACGATGAATGAAGCCATTGAACAGGTCGGGTTAGATGGAATCCTTAAAGGATTTATGCTAGAAACGAAAAGCAGGAATCTTGAAGATATATATAGTGAGCTGTTTAGGCGTGGTGATGAGTGTAAAAATGCACGGATAGCAATGGAAAAAAAACTTTATGAATATTTTTCAAATGTGCAGCTTCCATCCTTCTTAACCATCTACGACCTTTTAATTCTTTCGCTCACAGAAAAAGACTGCATTGTATCCTTCAACTGGGATAGTCTTCTTATCCAAGCATATAACAGAGTGGCAAAGATTACCCGGAATAGACCGGAAATTCTGTTCTTGCATGGAAATGTGGGAGCTGGTGTGTGTAAAGATTGCATGACCTTTGGTCTTATACAAAACTATTGCAGAAAGTGTGGCAAACCGTATAACGTTGTTCCTTTGCTGTATCCTGTAGAACAAAAGGATTACAACAGCGACATCTTTATCCGTGACCAATGGAACGTTGCAAAGTACTATATATCGAAAGCAGGTAAGGTAACAATCTTTGGGTATAGCGCACCTTCTTCTGATAAGGAGGCAAGTGAAATACTTAAAGCTGCGTTCTCTAAACATGATGGTGTTCACAGATTGGATGCAGTGGAGATAATAGAACGTCCCGGATTCAGCGCAAATGAAATATCAGAAACTTGGCAGTATTTCTTTTCATTGACCAATTACCATTCTGATATTGTGGATTCCTTTTATAATAGCAGTTTGGCGCAGGCACCTCGCCGTACCTTGCAATACCAATACCAGCAATATATTAAAGGATGGTGGGGACAACCAAAGATACACTTCTCAAAACAAAATACTTTTGAGTCGGTGGAAACGCTTTTAAAACCACTTCTTGTAAATGAAGAACAAGGAGATTATTCTATAATTTAAGTCAATAACACTAACATTATCATTACAACCGGATGAATAGACTTGTTATCATAGGAAACGGATTTGACATGGCACATGGCTTTAAAACAAGTTATGTGGATTTCATCAACTGGTATTGGGACCAACGAGTATATGCTTTTGCCGGTAATACTACAAATGTATCAGAAGATTGCCTTTGTCGTTTGGTTATCAAAGATAATGTAAATATTAATTGCTGGAATGTTTTTGTCTTCACCCACTCATGTTTTTTTAAAGACATCTATCGTAAAGAAAGATACTCAGGTAGTGAAGTTATTCAGTATATCAAGGATCAGCCGGATGTTTTCTCTATTGAATGTTGCCCATTTTTCAAAACTATTCTGCAATCAATAGAGGTCAAAGGATGGGTGGATATTGAAAACGACTATTATCAACTGTTGAAAGCGGGAATGGATAACCCGGATTGTGATTATACGATCGGTGAGTTAAATGAGCAATTAGTATTTCTTCAAGAAAAATTAATTGAATACCTCCATACAATACAAACAGGCAATGTAAGGGATGACCTTCATAATGCAATAATTGACTTCTTTGACCCTGCTGATTTCTCAACAGAAGGAAAAAAGAAAGCTTTGGATAACATTGGATTTGACACATCTAGCTTTGCAGAAGTTAAATACAATAATGGAGAACGCAAAAAACTTCTCCCTAAACGTATCATGTTGTTGAGTTTCAACTATACAAAAACAGCTAAGATGTACAATAATTTCAATATTACCCACAATTATATTCATGGTGAGTTAGAAAAGCCTGAAAATATAATTTTTGGCTATGGGGATGAACTTGACAAAAGCTATCAGTCTATTCTTGATATGAATGACAATGAGTTACTTAGAAATCTCAAATCCGTTAAATATTTAGAAACAAGACATTACCATGATTTGCTGGAATTTCTTTTAGCTGCACCTTTTCAAGTTTTGATAATGGGGCATTCTTGCGGAAACTCAGACCGAACATTACTAAATACCGTCTTTGAACATGAAAACTGTGTTTCTATAAAGCCGTTTTATCATAAATGGGAAGATGGCAGCGATAATTATTTGGAACTGGTTCAAAATATTTCCAGAAACTTTACTAATATGAAGTTGTTTAGAGATAGAGTTGTGAACAAGGAACAATGCAAAATCATGTAATAGAGCTCTAAATTTAAATGTGATTTCTATGATATCTGTTATGCACATAAAGTGCGACAAAATATTGTATAAAAGGAAGTAGGAAAAACGGATTTTCATCCATTGGAAAAAGTAAGGAGCTGACTTGGTAAACAGCTCCTTATTTTTTATAATTTATAGGCTTGCAGAGAAATTTTACTTAATAAATTAAGCTATAGTTTTTCCTGTTAGCCAATTAGGATAATTTTATTCTTTTACTTTTGATTCGTAAGCAACTGTGAGGAAGTATCCAATTTTCTGAGTTGTCCCCGTGATTTCTATGTTTTAAGTTTGTTTCTTCCTATTACTCTTACCAAAAGACAAACTTCAACCTTTTTCATGGATTATAAAAAAGACAAAGTCGGGGCACATAATAAAGATTCTACATATAATATTTAACGCATATGGAATTTTTGTAGCATAATAGCATTTACTTTCAGACCAGATTCCTCCAGTCAGTAACATGTTTGCTTTCTTTCCTCTCTCTTTTCAAAGGCAACGCATTCCCCTCCTTATCCACATACTTCCCCATCAGTTCCTCAATCAGCTTCTTGTTCTCCACCTGGGAGGAGAACAGTTCAAACATGTCCGTTTCCCGGATGGAATGCAGTGTCATGGCCGCCCTGTATGATTTGTTCTCGTCCGAGCCGGCACCATTCAGGTTAAGCAGCACGTCGCCTACATTGAGCAGGTCAGCAGGAGTAACCATCGGAGCAATGGCTTCCGTTTCGGGAGAGCGGCTGTCCAGTTCCTCCTGTTCTTCTTTCAGCATTCTCATCTCCTCCAAAGGCAGTTTGCATTCCACTTCATCTTCCGGAATATCCTTATCCGCTCCGATAAAATCACTTCCGGTTTCCAGTTGCTGGCTCATGTAAGGAGCGACGGTCTTTCCGGCATTCTCGTCCAGATAGACAAATCGGGTAGCTCCCATCACATCCTGTGCATTTCCCGGTTCACCGTTGTCTTTTTCTGCTTGTGGCCGATTGCGGGGAGTATAAAGCAGATCACAGATTTTACCTATTCTCTCTTTTTGTTTCCATACCTTATATAACAGATAAGCGGTACAGCCGAACCGTATTGATAAATAAACTATTTCTTCCATTCTATTGGCTTTTGAGTTGCTTCTTGATTATATATTTCATTGATGATATGCTGATACCTTTCCAGATGGTCTGACAGTACACTCCCTAAAAACATGGGGACAGACATTTCCGGTGCAATGACCGGCAATACTTTGGCAACAGTCCTGTACAATGTATCGTTAATATAGGTCTGCCTTCTTGCTCCCGATAGTTTCACTTTCAGAAACCGGCTCCGGTATTCATCTGAATCAGCCGCTCCATCCGGTGTTTTTTTTATTTGCTGTCTGGAAGAACCGCTTTTCTTCTCCTGTTTCTCCGGACAAGGTCCAGCCTGACTTTTTGTTTCCGGCTCCTCTTCCGGAGGAACCGTTCTTTCCAAAGCGGTCACATCTCCTGCCATCATGCGTTTCAATGCCTCCTCGTCCACTTGGTAATCCGTTCTTCTTTTAGTGGTCATAATTGTTTTTATTGAAGTTTCAGTATGGTTTCTATTTCCGCTGCCAGCAGGTCCAGACTGCTTCCTTTCATTGCGGAGGAAGATGGAGGGAACAAAGTGCTGCGGAACAGAGGCCCTTTCATTCCGGAGTCTTTTTTGTAACGTTCTGCACTGGGAATGACGGTTTCCAGTACCGGCAATTTCAGCGAACGGAAAATTTCAGTATAGCCGTTATACAGGTCTTTGGAAACACGTTTGTCCATCCGGTTCCAGAACATATGGATACCACGCAAGGGTACATCCTTATGTCGGTGCATGTATTCCCGGACGGCAAGGACAAAAGACATACTGCTCCGCATTGCCATTCTTTCCTGCGTGATGGGGGTGAATACATAATCCATATTGATTACGGACTGGAATACACCGGGCACATTTACGGTACCCGGAAGGTCAAAAAGGACAAGGTCATAATCTAGCTCCGACTTTTCAAGAAAGCGTCCGGCCGTTTCCCGGGCTTCTTCCGGAGTGGAGTTCAGGATGCTGTAGGCTTTCCTACCGCTTGCTCCGAACTGTTCCACCAGCTGGTTTTGCAGATGCACGTTCTTTTCAATGTTTCCCACTTCCCAGTTCCGCATGGTACTGATGCTGTGCTGTGGATAATCACAATCCACCACCAGTACGTTATACCCCTTCAGGTAATGGAAGTAACTGGCGAGCAATACCGTGAACGTGGATTTTCCCACACCGCCTTTCTGGTTGCTCAAAGCGACAAATAAAGGTTCTTTCTTCATAGGCTTGAATTTAGAGTGTATAATTTGTTTCATATCTGTCCGGATTTTTTCGTTTCATCACACGGCAATGCATCCGTTGGTATACGGCAATGACGCATTGTTTGCCGGTTTGCATGAATACATTGCATACCATATTGCACCAGTGTAATACCGGTTGCCGATGGGCATTGCCATATAAGGTGCATTGCATTCATGCAATATGGGGTTCAATGTATCCCATACTGCATTGCACGGATGCAATGTATTCCGTCATGCAGGATTGTCGTGCAGCATATATGGCATTGCACATATATGGATGATGCCGCATTCACACCATGCACCACCTGTGGCAGGCAAGCAATACCCCTTACAGGACAATGTTTCAATGTATGCCCTCATGCACTGTGCCAAAAGTAGCGGCTATTTTTGAAACTTCCACCAACATTTCCCCTACCTGACATCAGATGTCATCAGATGTCATCAAATGTCATATCAAACGCTGTTTACCAATCGGTTATCACTGTCTAATTTTGCAAAATCGGAATCAGACGATGGAAAAGAACTGACTTCGTCGGATCACAGCGTTCCGTGAACGTCGCGCAGCAATCCGACGAAGGAGGGTTCTCTGTTCAAGCGAACAGAGCAAGTTGTGTTTTCGTCCGACAAAAAGTCTTTTGTCCGACAAAAACAACTAGCCCGGCTAAAAGCCGGGGGAATCCGCTCCAAAGTCGCGGATTCCGGAAGAGAAAAAAGTACAAACCAAAAATCTCATGTGCATGGAGAAAACAACAGGGACAAGGACGGGCAGAAAGCCCAAGAGTGATCCGGCGGACCGCAAGTACAGCTTCCGCCTGAACGCCGAGGAGAACACAAGATTTGAAAAATTGCTGGCGGATTCGGGAGCCGGGGACCGCACGCTGTTCATCAAGAAATCCATCTTCTCGGGACAGATTAAAGTTGTGAAAATCGACAAGGCGACAATGGACTACTACATCAAACTGACCGAATTCCACAGGCAGTTTCAGGCCGTCGGAAACAACTACAATCAGGTTGTCCGGACCTTGAAGAACAATTTCGGGGAAAAACGTGCGATGGCATTGCTCTACAGGTTGGAGAAACTGAGCATCGAACTGATGCTTGTATGTAAAAAAGTCATGGTGCTAACCCAGGAATACGAGCGGAAATGGTTGCAAAAATAAGTCACGGAACAAGCCTTTACGGAGCACTTGCCTATAACTACGACAAAGTAACGGCAGGTACCGCCGAGATTCTTTCGGGCAACCGCATGATTTCCGACAGATTGGGATTGCCCAGTGAGGACATACGTCTGGCATTGCTCTCTTTTGAGAACTACCTGCTGGCAAACCGCAATACGGAGAAGCCCGTCCTGCATATCTCCCTTTCTCCGGCACCGGAAGACCAGCTGACTGATGGGCAATTGGTAGAGTTGGCGGAACGGTATATGCAGAAAATGGGCTATGGGAATCAGCCGTACATAGCCTACAAACATGCCGATACCCATAATGCCCACATTCATATCGTTAGTGTCTGTGTAGACGGACAGGGAAAAAAGATCAGTGACGCCTACGAGCACCGCCGTTCCATGACCGCCTGTCGGGAACTGGAAACGGATTTCGGCTTGCGCAACGGAGCGGACACGGAAAGGCGGAATCCGAAAGCGGAACTAAAAAAGGTGGATGCTTCCTTGGGGGATGTCCGCCATCAGGTAGGCAACACCCTTAAAGCCGTACTGGAAAGCTACCGTTTCCAGACTTTCGGGGAATACAGCGCACTGCTTTCCACACTCAACATCGAGGCGAAACAGGTCAGGGGGGAGTACACCGGCATACCCTACACCGGCATTGTCTATTCTGCCACGGATGATACCGGCAAGGTGGTCAGTCCGCCGTTCAAGAGTTCACGTTTCGGAAAACGCTTCGGGAATGAACTGTTGGAAAAGCGGATGTTGATGAATCTGAAAGCTCTCAAAGAGGGGAAATGGGCACCCTCCATACAGGCGGACATCGCCCGTGCCTTGCGGCAGGCGGATTCACGGAAACGGTTTGTGGAACTGCTGGGGCAAAAAAATATTGATGTGGTGTTCCGTGAGAATGAGCGGGGACGTATCTACGGTGTCACCTTCATTGACCACGACCGACGGGAAGTGTTCAACGGTTCACGCATGGGCAAGGAGTTTTCCGCCAATGTGTTCAACGACTATTTCAAATGGTTGGAAAACATACCCGAAAAGGAACGGGGCGGACATTCCGCTACAGAACTTCGGCAGCATCACCGCCACGAATCCGGCAGCACGCTCGAACTGGCGGCGGGCATACTTTCGATGGAAACCAACCCGCGTGACTATGAGGAGGAAGCCTTTGCACGCCGCATGAAGAAAAAGAAGAAGACCGGACGCAAACGTGGCATTTAGACAAAACAAGTATCAACCCATTTATATACAATTCTTATGCAGCAGGAAGACGATTTGAGGGCGCTTGCCAAGATCATGGAATTTGGCAGGGCCGTGAGTATTTTTCTTTTGGTGGTACACGTCTATGTGTATTGTTATCCGAGTATCACCGCGTGGAACTTGAACCTTGCGGTGATGGACAGGATTTTGGTGAATTTCAATAATACGACCGGGATTTTCAACTGCATTCTCTGGAGCAAACTGTTGGCAGTGCTTCTGCTGGCCGTTTCCTGTCTGGGTACGCACGGAGTCAAAGGTGAAAAGATAACCTGGCCTAAAATTTATGCGGCGCTGGTGGCAGGATGCGCACTGTTCTTTCTGAACTGGTGGTTGCTTGAGCTGCCATTGCCGCACGCGGCAAATACCGCATTCTATATTTTTACTCTTACGGCAGGCTATCTCGCCCTGCTGATGTCGGGGCTATGGATGAGCCGCCTTTACAGGCACAACCTCATGGAAGATGTGTTCAATATGGAAAATGAGAGTTTCATGCAGGAAACCCGACTGATGGAGAATGAGTATTCGGTAAATCTCCCAACGAGATTCTATTATAAAAAACGCTGGAATAACGGATTTGTCAATATTGTCAATATTTTCCGTGCCTGCATGGTTATCGGAACACCGGGTAGCGGCAAGTCCTATGCGATAGTCAACAGTTACATACGCCAGCTTATAGCCAAGGGCTTTGCGATTTACATCTACGATTACAAGTTTGATGACCTGTCCACCATAGCCTATAATTCTTTGTTGAAGAATATGGACAAGTACGAGGTCAAGCCCCGGTTCTATGTCATAAATTTCGACGATCCGCGCAGGTCTCACCGGTGCAATCCTATCAATCCGGAATTTATGACGGACATTTCCGATGCGTACGAGGCGAGCTATACGATAATGCTCAATCTCAATCGCACCTGGATTGAAAAGCAGGGTGACTTTTTTGTAGAATCCCCCATCATTCTGCTTGCTGCAATAATCTGGTATCTGAAGATTTACAAGAACGGGATTTATTGTACGTTCCCGCATGCGGTGGAATTACTGAACAAGCCTTATTCGGACCTGTTCACCGTCCTGACTTCCTACCCGGAGCTGGAAAACTACCTTTCTCCTTTCATGGATGCATGGAAAGGAGGGGCGCAGGATCAGCTCCAGGTGCGCCCGTAAGGGCATATAATAAATATAGCTTTGGCAAGCTATTAGGTTCGTGTTCTTTGAAATAATAACCTATCACCAGCCGACTTATCCATTCAACGAAAGACGATGGGGAGTGTAGCATGTCGGTAAAGCCACGAGTGAACTAACTGTCAAGTTCTGACCGTGTGGCGAGGTGAAACGATAGATATGAGGATAAAGCCTATACTGGTTGAACGATAGTCTAAGCGGCTCGATGGTTAAGCCTTGACGGAAGACAGTTACAAACGTCAAGCCGTGATACCCAGCTTCGCCTTGTAGGATGCATGGGCAAAAAGAACTTATCACGGAGCAACTACATACATAGTAAAGGACGAAAGTCGTATCCGACAATCTATCATGCCAATAGTTATTATATGTCTAAACGGGGATTGCCTAAGTGGGGCAACCCATATGGCAACAGAGCTTCCGTAGTAGTCCGAGCAAGGGAAAGCCTTGTACATGGCGAAGGGAAGCAGCCAATATCGTTTAATGTCAAATTTTGGAAAATGTGAGAGACATGAAAAGAAATCCAGAAAAGATATTAAACAGTCTAACACAACATAGTTCCGACTTGGCTTACAAGTTTGAACGTTTGTATCGGTTACTGTTTAATGAGGAGATGTACTACATTGCCTACCAACGTATTTATACGAAACAGGGCAATATGACGAAAGGTGTCGATGGAAAAACCATTGACGGTTTCTGTATATCCCATATTGAACGGTTGATAGGTACACTCAAAGATGAGACGTACCAGCCAAATCCCTCTCAGCGAGTGTACATTCCCAAGAAAAACGGGAAAATGCGACCGCTGGGTATTCCGTCATTCATTGACAAACTTCTGCAAGAAGTTATCCGAATGATTTTGGAAGCAATCTACGAGGGCAGTTTTGAAAATTCTTCTCACGGTTTCAGACCACAGAGAAGTCCGCAGACTGCACTTTGGAGCATACAAAAGACATTCAACAATACAAAATGGTTCATCGAGGGAGACATTAAAGGTTTCTTTGACAATATAGACCACGAAGTATTGATAGCTATTCTTTCAGAACGTATTTCAGATATGCGTTTTCTACGCCTTATCCGAAAGTTTCTGAATGCCGGATATGTGGAAGATTGGGTATTTCACAAATCGTATAGCGGAACACCACAAGGTGGGATAATAAGTCCTATACTGGCAAATATCTATCTTGACAAGTTCGACAAATACATCAAAGAATACACTCAAAAATTCAATAAGGGAAAAAGGCGCAAAGAAAATCCGATAGCAAAACAACTTGGGCAGAAAAAATACTACTTGACAACAAAGCTGAAACAAGCAAAGAATGAAACGGAACGGCGACTACTGTTGAAACAAATTGAAGAAGTTGTCAAAGAACGTCTGAAATATCCAGCAAGTGATGAAATGGATGCGGACATGAAACGTCTAAAATATGTGAGATATGCGGATGATTTTCTCATTGGTGTTATTGGCAGCAAAGAGGATTGTATCAAAATCAAAGAGGACATAAAGCAATTTATGGCAGACAAATTGAAATTGGAACTATCTGATGAAAAAACGCTGATAACCAATGCAAGAAAACATGCTAAATTTCTCGGCTATGACGTATTTGTACGCAAATCCAATGACACCCATAGGGATAAAAACGGACATTTGACAAGAAGCTTAGACCATAAGATAGTCCTGTATGTGACTACCGAAGTGATGCGGAAGAAGCTCCTTGAATATGATGCGGTAAAGATTACTGTTCAAAAAGGTAAGGAGGTTTGGAAGCCCAAAGGACGTACATATATGCGCTGTCTTGATGATTTGGAAATTATAAGCCAATATAACTCTGAAATCATGGGGTTCTATAACTTCTATTCGATTGCAAATAATAGTCCCGTCATTGACTCTTTTTATAACATCATGGAATACAGTATGTATAAGACATACGCCGCAAAGTACAGCACTTCTAAAAAGAAAATCATTGCGAAGTACAAGAAGAACGGAGTATTTGCCATACCGTACACCAATAAAAGGGGATATGAGTTCAAACGTGAGTTCTACGACAAAGGCTTTAAGCGAAAGGAACTGCCCAATCGGTATTTGGATGACAAACTGCCAAACACGGTTGCCATAACAGGCGGCAGAAATGGACTAATCAAGAGACTTCAGGCACGTGTATGTGAAAATTGCGGTGCTACGGACAATCTTGAAATGCACCATGTACGCAAATTGAAAGACCTAAAAGGCAAAAGTGATTGGGAAATTAAAATGATTTCACGTAACCGCAAAACATTAGCAGTATGTTCAGTATGCCATCACAAAATACACGCAGGAAAGTTAGACTGAATGAGAAGGTGGAGAGCCGTGTACGGGGAGACCTGTATGCACGGTTCGGAGGCGAGTGCTTGGAAACCTACCACTGTAAAAAGTGGCAAGGCGCTGGGTGCTTAGCCTATGGCCAGATTGCTTCGGCAAAAATCCCCCTTACGCGTATGATTTCCCCACAACTATACTGGGTGATGACAGGAAATGATTTTTCGTTGGATATCAACAATCCGAAAGAACCCAAATTACTTTGTGTCGGCAACAATCCGGACAGGCAGAACATCTATTCGGCTGCACTCGGACTATATAATTCCCGTATTGTCAAACTTATCAACAAGAAAAGACAGCTCAAATGTGCCGTAATCATCGATGAGCTTCCCACCATTTATTTCCGGGGGCTTGACAATCTGATTGCAACGGCACGAAGCAACAAGGTGGGCGTGCTTCTGGGTTTTCAGGATTTCAGCCAGCTGACCCGCGATTATGGTGAAAAGGAGTCCAAGGTTATTCAGAACACGGTGGGGAACATATTCAGCGGGCAGGTGGTCGGAGAAACCGCAAAGACACTTTCTGAACGCTTCGGCAAGGTGCTCCAGCAGCGTCAGTCCGTTTCCATCAACCGTCAGGATGTTTCCACTTCCATCAACACGCAGCTTGACTCGCTCATCCCGGCATCCAAGATTGCCAATCTGTCGCAAGGTACGTTTGTCGGGGCTGTGGCGGATAATTTTGGCGAGAAGATAGAACAGAAAATATTCCATGCCGAAATTGTTGTAGACCATGCGGCGGTCAGTGCGGAAGAAAAGGCCTACAGGAAAATCCCTTTCATCAACGAATTCAAGGACAAGGACGGTAATGACATCATGATGCAGCAGATTCAGCGTAACTACGACCAGATCAAGTCGGACGCGCAGGCCATCATCAACGAAGAGATGGACCGTATCAAAAACGACCCGGAGTTATGCAAGCGATTGGGGCTGGATAATGAAAAAACATCCAAGAAGGAGTAATCCTTCCTATCATTAAATATCAATGAAGTGCGTGGGGGGGGATTTTCCCATCAATTCCCCCCATACTATTAGGCCGGAGCTCTGCAATAGGAGTATTCCTTTCATCTACTTCCCGAACTCCACGACAATCTCCGTCACTTCCCCATGTACTCTCCGCACATTCAGCACCCGTGCAGGAATCCCATGGTTGAAGCAGCATTGGATAAACTCCATCCCGATAAACACTCCTGTATTGTATTCCCCTGTATCGTTCTCCGTGTTTTTGCAGAAAGTTACGGTTCCTTTCATCTTTTCATTCCTTCTCTTGCGGTATTGCGCTTCCTTTTCGTACATCACAAAGACTTCTCCTCTGACAATCTGCACCTGTTGGCCTTCGGTTTGTAGGAATTGCAGGTAACTTTCCAGCAGGTCTTCCGGGCATCCGCTATGGGATAGCATGTTTCTTATCCCTTGTATCTGAATCGAATTTTCCATTGCTTTTTATTTGGCTATGATTATCTTTTTATCCTTGATGACAAGTGTGTCTTTCCCGCCATGATTCGTCAGACTTACATCTTTCAAGTCAATACGGCTGTTGGAGATGGAAAACTCCTGATGAATCGTATCGTTCCGCAGGAAGTGGATGTCCTGTTTGTACAGGTTCGGAATGGAAAAGAACAGGGCTATGATTCCGCCCATGCAGCATATCATCAACAGGGTAAAGGCAACAAACCACCGCTGGTATTTTCTGTCATCCAAAACCTTCACCTCAACCGGTGCAGGATCTTCGTTGATTGTTGCCTTTTTCTGGTTGCATATCACGCGGCATCTCAAATTGGGGAATTCATGCACGCTGAACAGGTCCGGAATCTGTTGCAGGAATTGCAAGTATTGTTTGGTTTCCATCTGCACTTCCAGTTCCATGGTTACACGGATGACACTTCTTTTCATTATCTTGGGTTTTCCTGTTGACCCCGTGGGTTTGGCGACATTGACAGGACGGATGTCCGATACGCCTGTGTCCACACTCATGGCAAGCTCCACGCCGATGTTTCCCAACGAGGGGGCATCTACCGGATGGCTTCCATAAGGTGAAGAGTTTTCCGTTCCTTCATATTCCGCTATCAGGTCTGCTATTTCCCGCACCTCGGTTACTGCCACGTTCTTTGCCTCTGCATTCACAAAGGTGTCTACTTTTGCCTTCACTCTGTCGGTCAGAAAGGCTTTTATCTTGTCTTTGTTTTTCTTATGGATAAGGTAGCTCGGATACTTCTTTGTGAAGTTCCGGGCTACGTTTTCTATATAGCTTGCTGTATAATTGTAGTCGCAATTTATAGAAATAAATAAATCTAATTTTATTAAATACGAATTATTTTTCATTGCTATATATTAATTTATATAAAAACATTTCAAGCTCTTTTGATTCATAAAAGGACCAAATAGAGTAACTAAACATATTCCCATCTAATTCTAATGGTATTACTTTATGTTTAGAATACTGTTGCCTTACAAAAAGTGATATTTTTTGCAATTCTTTTGGGGTCAAAGAACTATTTTGAACAAAATATTCACCAGAATAATCTTTCCCAATAAAAATACTATCAGAACTAGACATATACTTTATACACATATATAATGCATATCCCTTAGCCTCTTTATATCTAATGTTATTTGAATCGTTAGCCCAAATAGAACATCCCCAAAACAAAAAATATAAAAAAACTATTATTTTAGCTCCCATAACAAAATTCGTTGTGTTTTTATTTCTCTTTTTCTATTATTAGATAAATGTACAGAATATTTCATATTGAAATAATAATAAATAGAATTGGGATCATCATGATTAGGATTTCCTGGATAAATAAGATGTTTACCATCCCACAAAGTAAAATGTCCACTAGCATTTCCCCACCCAGAAACTTCAAATACAATAATACCTTTTTTATTATTGAATTTGTCAACAGCATTAGGACCTGCTTTTTCTTCTATATCTGGTTTATTAAATAATTCATACAAATATTTTTTTAAATCTGCTACACGAATCCAGTATTTATATTTATCTTTTCCTATAATAGTTCCACCTCTTGACGGAGCATTTGGAAGAGACACTCCACTATAATTTAAAGCTTTACTCATCCTAATTGCACAAGAGTTTTCCCAAGAAATAGGATCGTTTTTATAATATTGAGGTAATCCTCCTCCTATTGATTCATATAAATCTATAGTTTTAATTTGTGAATTAGGATAAAATTTGAACATATCATTCCAACTTGGTCGTTTAATCTCAATAGATGAAGTTAGCATTTGATCTACTTCTATGATAATTTTTCCCATTTTATATTATTTGATTTTTAAAGAATAGTTTACAAATAAATTTTCTATTACCAATTCGTTCACATTATCAACACGTTTTCGAATTATCAGTGTTTTATCTTCATTATTTAATAAGAAACTGTTATCCACAGGAGTAATTTTAAGTGTTACATATTCTCCTATTACGTATCCTTTTAGTCTAATATGAATATTTATATCTGTATAATGTCTTGAACATTGTTTTAATGGTATAAAATCCTTCCCATAAGACCATGATACTGATAAAATTCTTTTTTCTGTTTCTTTTATCTCATTACTTAATTGGGATAAAAGAAAATCAGATATTTCCGACACTTTCCACACCTTCTCCCTAACCTCCAGATTATTCCTTTTGATAATTCCCGGTGACAAATACAGCACCATCATCATCGGAGAGTTTCCGGCACTCATATACTCCTCTATTTTCACACAGAAGCAGTCCCAGAACCGGAAAATATCCACTATTTCCACTTCGTTGTAGATAAAATGGATTTCCCCGTTGTGCATGGCCCCTTCGTTCAGCCAGTCATAGAAGAACTGTTCTTCACCCTTGCACTCAAACGCAAGCGTAATCAGGTCTCCCTCGACCGGCAGACACTCCCGATTGCCGATTTCCTCGCATACTTGGATGTGGAGTTGTATGATTTTTCTCAGATTCGGGTCATCATAGTGCCGGATGTGGCACCGATAGTTATAATAGAGTATCGGCACCTCCATTCCTCTTATTTTCAGAATAGTTTCATAAATCATGATAATACAGTTTCAGGTGAATGATTATGGTAATAGGTCACGGCTGATCCAATAGTATGTCTGCCCGTTGGACTGGAACGGCTTGCCGGCGGCTTCGTCCAGCAGTTTTTTCTTTTCCTTGAAATATTCAATCAGCATGTCCAGCTCCGCATCCGTAATCATTTTCTTTTTCCGCAAGTCCTTGACACGGTAAACTTCAAAGAAAGGATAGTCGGTCGGGCAGGAGGTAAACCTTTGCAAGGCCTCTGACAGGGGCATTCTCAGGAAAGTCTTTCTCCCTACCTTGCAATATCTGTCCCTGTTGCGCCCTGAAAGGAAATGTCTGACCAGTTTTCTTCTTACACGTCGGGTTGAGGCATATTCCGGTGCGTTCAGGCTGTCCGTCTTTACACGTACGGTAGATTCTTCGGCATCTGTCTGTAGGTAGTCGTCCGGACAGTCGCAGATATCCACCTTCGCTTGCTTTTTCTTTTTGACCGCTTCGTATTTATAGTCAACGATCAGCTTGGAGGGTGCTTCCACATACTTTCTCAACCGTTTGAACTCCTCTTCGTTGGCAAGCAGATAATAGTCCAGTGTGGAGGACAGCGAGTCCGGCAGTACGATTGGCTGTGCAGGCAGGCTCCAGGCAGGTTCGGTATCCGGAAGTACGGATAGCATGGGGTGTACCCCCGACTGGCGGATATGGTAATAAGCTGTCATTGTCGAATCTGTCCTATATCGGTGTGTACCCACTTCGTCGAATGCCCTTGCCAGGCTGTTGCTCAGCAGGGTATTGTCAAACTTCACTTGTATCAGCATGGAATCCACGGCGGTGGTCAGTCCTTCCAGTTCCAGCGATTCGTTCTTTTGCGGAAACACCAGCCATCCCTGTGTCATGCTCCGGTTTGGAAAGTCCAGACAATAGGTGTTATGGTTCACCTCCGCATATTCGTTTTCATTTCTGATTTGTTCGGGATATACAATCAGTTCCCGTTTTTTCCGGCTGATGCGTGGTGCCGAGCAGTCTATCATGTTCCCGATTTGCAGCACGAAGTTGTTGAAGTTGTCCGGTTCTCCTCCGTAGAGCTGGAAGCCGATCATGCGGCAGTTGTTTTTTACCAGCTTGTTCACCAAGGTGGAGTCTGCCCACTCGCTGTTGAACCCTTTATCGCCGATGACAACCAGAATATTGGTTTCATCCGGACATTTGTTGAATTGCTCCACTCCGATCCGAAGGCCGGACCAGCTGCCGAATCGTCCGTATGTAGGTTTCAGTTGCTCGGCATTACGTGCTTTGGCGGAAAGGAAATCAAGCAGCTCCATGTAGTCGGGAGTCAGTTTGCAGATGGGGTCTTTCCGGTTGTCCGGTTCATTGAAGGTAAGCACGGCACCGAACCTGAAAGAAAAGCTGTCGTCATTCACCAGTTGCGATTGCAGTCCCTGGATGGCATTCACCACGGCTGGAAACCGTTGGATGGTGTTCTCTTTTCCTTCCAGGACAAACATGAGGTTTATTTTTTGCAGGTCCTTCTCTATCTTGTTTTTGAAAGTCCCGTAATAGATTGGATTGCCGTTGACATTCAGCACATAGCTTTCCCGTTTGTCGATGACCGGCATCGGAAGCCGGGTTTTGAAGCAGAAGCTCGTGTCATTGTTCCGGTAGGACAGTACCGGGCTGTAGCGGATAGCAGGCTGGCTGGCCGAAAATTGCAGTTTCCACTTCAGGTCGTTGGATGATAGCGGCAAGGTGTCTTTCCGTTCCCTGTCTTTAAAGACAAGCGTGCTGTCCGGCAGCGAGGTTAGGTCTATATGGAGCTGCTGTTCGGGGGCGGTCAGCAGGCGTTCGTCTATCCATCCGATGACAGCATGCCCTATGCTGTCTGCGTCAAGCTGCGGCTTGTCTGCCACGAGGGTGCATCCTTTGTCTTCCGATATTTGATAAGGATATACGACACTGTAAAATGGAATCTTGCCAGCCTCTTGTGTCAGGTCTGTATTTTTGAACAGTTTTACGGAGTCGTTGGCAAAATACGTTTTTGGGGTGACCAATGCCACGCTGTCGTTCAGCATGACCACCTGTTTGTTTTTGAATCCGGTAACAATGTCGGTAAAGCCGCTCCGGGTCAGCAACAGGTCGTTTTGGTTAATCCATCCGCAGTATTTTGCCTGTTTCCATTCTTTCAGTTTTCCGTTCTTCAGAATGGTGGGGTCGTATCGTATCAGCCTGAGCCAGTCTCCTTTTCGCTTGATGACGAGAAATGCGTCCATGTATTTCACAGACTGCATCTCGTTCTTTCCGCTCGGGCTCAGATAGGTCGTTCCTGCTTCATTGGCAAAGACAATCCACGGGGTATGCTTGGGCAGTGTCTGGCTGCGGGGAGCCTTTACCCCTTCTATGGAATAGTTCCGCATATATTCACGGGGTACATTCTTTATCCGCGTAAAACGGTGTACCGGTCCGCAGGATGCCATACAGATGATGCATCCGCAAATCCATCCTCCTTTTATGAGTGTCGATATGCAATTCTTTTTCATGCCTCATTTGTTTTTTTGTTCGGAAAAGCGTTCGTGCTGTGTTACCATCAGCTGCATCACACATTCGTTGTTCAGGTTGTCTCCCATATCGACGAACACCTCGTCTATAAGGGTTTTCCTGCGTGCTATGATTTTCAGTCCTTGGCAATAGGAATAGAAATCATTCTTCTTGCTGTTGTTGACGGTTACCGCTATGTCCGGATTTCCGCAAAGGTATTTCTTCAGGATATAATTGTAATGGGTATTGAACGGCTTGCCGTCCACGATGGCTTGCAAGTGTTCACGGATGTCATTGCCGATGATGACAAGCACGTCTGTCGAGTCGTTCTCCGTATATTGGGGAAGGATTTCAATGGTGTGCCGGACCGGATATTGGGTATTCTCCGTAGTCAGCAGAACCTCGTATATGCCGGGTTCTGTATAGGCGTAGAGTGGGTTCTGCTCCCGCGAATCGACAATTCCGGATTCTCCGAACTGCCAGCGCCATTCTTTCGAAGGACCGTATCCTTTGAAAGATACGATTTCTCCTTGAAAGGCGGTTGCCGGTGCTTTCATCCTGACAAGCTCGTCGCTTCCGTAATCATCCCGGCTCCTGTGTACTGTGATGATCTGTTTCCTTTCCAGTCCTCCGTCCACTTGAAGGCGTACTTGGTAGCGTCCCGGTTTCTTGAACACGTATTCTCCGCTCCGTTCGTGTGATATGTCCCCGTTGCCGAATTCCCAAAGCCAGGAGCGTGCGTTGCGGGTGCTGTCTGCATAATGGACCGTTTCTCCGGTTTCCACCTCTATGGGGGTCAGTGTCATACGCACGGTGCGGCTGGAAAAGAACAGCCGGATCAGTATGGCGACAAGGATGCACAGCAGCATGGCTGCGATTACGAACAGAATCTTTCTGGTATAAATTTTTCCCATATCATTTGTTTTTAGTTCCTGAGCGCAAGTCTTCCTCCTTTTTCTGCAAGCCTATCTCGCACTCCTCCAGATTGGCTTTGAACAGACTTATGTTTTGTCCGATACTCCATAGCTGTTTCCTGTCGGACAGCCACATGGCATAAAAGTCGGCAATGTGCATGAACAGCTTGTATCGCTTGTCCCAGCTGTTCCTTTCGTATGTGTTCCGCAGGTTGTTTATCAGATAATGGATGTCGTCTTCTTCATACTGGGCGTAAACGCCCGGTTCAAATGTTTCTATTTTACGGAACAGGGAGTCCACCGACAACTGGCTTTCCGCTTGTTCCTGCTGGAAATCCTTGATGCGGTTCATCTTGATCTTTACGAACTCTTTCTGCTCAAACATCTTGAAATCTGAGTTCCACATGAAGATTACCAGACAACACGCTACGGTTGTCAGGAAAAAGAACAGGAATACATAGGCATGTCCCATGAATATTTCCCGTTTGTTCATTGTCTTTCTGTTGTTGTCCATGGCTTTCCGTTTTATTGTTTGTTGCCGCCGGAACCCACATTCAGGTTACGCCTTGTTTTCCAGTTGTCTTGGATGCACTGCATCAGGTCTTTCTTCACCATCTCTTCCTGGATATTCAGCAGACGGATGGAGTCTTTTACCCCGAGGAAGATGTTGAGGTTTTCCAGCAGCTGCCTGTAAAGCCTGCAATCTTTGGTGTCCATGCCTTGGACATATTTGAGCAGGTTCATCTTGCGCGTACTGACAACGCTTTGCAGGAGCTTGTCGTTTATTTGCGGTGAAGTGTTCATCAGTTTCATGTACTGGTAGATGGAGTCCATGCTGTTCGACAGGGACAGCTCTTTGGCATAGATATGGTCATATTCCAGTGCCTGCTCCGTGATTCGCTTTACTTCTATGCCGGAGGTTTTCAGGAAACAGGCAAAGATGCTTACCGCAAGGATGGTGCAGCATGTCAGATAGCCCGCGAATCTCAGATAGGCTTTCCTTACTTCTGTGTTGTTTTTCGGTTTCATATAGGATGATGTTTTATATTCATAAATAGGTGCTGATACCCAGATAGGCGCCTTGTTCGATTGGGGTTCCCAGCCTGAACCGGGCATCTTCCTGCTGGATGATGTAGCGGATCTGTATCTCCTTGTCCGAGGGAAGGAACAGTTCTGTCAGCGCATTCAGTATTTTACTGTCGGCAGCACCGGGAAAGAAGTTCTCCATCCGTCGGGCGGACAGGGGACCGATTTCTACCAGCATCTGGTAGGTGCCGTCGGCAAAACTGTTTCCCAGAACCATGTCGTCTCCCAGAATGCAGCTTCCCAATTTGGGAATAAGGCAGGAATCCACTTCCACCACGCATTTGTCTCCTCTCTTGATATGCACGGGCACACCGGTCAGAATGGTCATGCACTCGCCGGTTTTGGAGAGGCTCGCTGTAATCTGTTCCATATAGGCCAGCATATGGATAAGCATGACCGCCAGATGGGTCGGCAGCAGTTCCAGTACGGGCCATTGACCGGAAAAGATGCTTACGAAATCCGGATGTACGTTCATCTCGTCAATGCGGCGTTCCTTATTCTGGAAGGCTACCAGCATATGGTCCAGGGAGATTTCGAAAGGCTTGAAGAAACGGCGGGCGAAAAATTCCTCTTCACGGTGGATGCGGATTTCGTCCAGCACCTGTTCCTTCGATATTTTCTCGGACTGGTAAAGGTTCTTGTGGAATATGCCTTCGGGCAGCTCGTCATAAAGGCTTCTCCTGTTCACATAAAGATACAGGTAATCCGTCAGGTCATAATGGGAATATTCCGGGTGGATGTCATGGATGTCTTTCGAGAATCCGCGCCGGATGTCTCCCCGTCTGAATATGAGGGTACGCTCTGCATCATACCCGGCCTCTTTCAGTCCGCTGGCCACCACTTCCGCCTTGAAGTCGGTATCCGGCAGGTTGAATGAATGGGAATGTTCGTCAAACCGTACTATTTTATCTTGTTCTTCCGTCATGTCCGTTCGCTTATAGGGGATTAGTCCAGTATGTTCCAGCGTGACTCGCTCGATTCTTTCGGTTGTCTGGAGCGTTCGGCGACAACGATGTTTTCCTTGTGCTTGCCGATATATTCCAGACGGCTGAGGGTTGTCCACAGGTCATTGAACAGGTATAGGAAACGTTCCGCCGTAACCATCAGTTGGCGGATATTGTGGTGGTTGTACAGCAGCCCGCAGTTTTCCCTCAGCAGGCCTTCGTAGGCACCGGGAGTGATGCCGTTCCATTCGTTGAAGTATTTCAGCAGGTCCTCCTTGTCTTCCTTGTCCATGAAACTCAGGCATACATACAGGCGGTGAGCCAATGTGGAGAATACATTCAGGAAGTGTAGCGGTGAATAGTATTGCCCCTCGTTGCGGAAGGAGAAGTAGATATCGGATATGAACAGCATGACATGGCGGCACAGCATACCGATGTTGGTGGCCAGGCTGGTCTGTTTTTCTGCATTCTCCACTTTGGCAAGGATGTCAAACGAAGCTTTTTCTATGGAATCCACGAGTTGCCCGAATTTGGTATAGTAGCCTTTCAGGTCCGGATGGCTGGACATGCTTGTGCATGGCGGGATGAAGTTTCCGTCCACTTCACAGCGGTTTCCGTTCTTGCGCAGGCGGCCGATCAGCAGAAAGTGTCTTCCCAGCTCGCTTCCGTCGGTCTGTCCGCTCGGCAGCACGCTCAACGCATATTTGGGTAAGGCATTGGGCTGGCGTGGACTGATTTCCTTCTCGTTCGGAATGCCCGAAGGAAGATGCTCGAAAGGGTCTGCCATCAGTATGACATCCCACCGCTTGTCCTTTTCTTCTTCCTCTTCTGTAGGGATATGGAAACTGGCGGTGAGTTCGTCATCCTCACCGGCATCATAATCTATCAGGTAACCTCCGGAAGTAAGGGCGTGGCAACGTTTCAATCGGACTTCCAAGGTGCCTGTAACGAGTTCCGTAATGCTGAAATCGCCGGAAACCGGTTCTCCTTTCTTGAATGGCAGGAGTCCGTAGGTATTGCGGTTCAGATGAAACGACTGGTATTCGCACAACCGGTCCGTAAAGTGGTCTTCCTGTTGGGTGAAATGCCCTTTGTTTACGGGCATTCCGTCCGCCCAGTTTACCAGCGGATATTTTTTCTTTTGGCTCTGTTTTCCTATCATAATGTTTCTATTTAATATTCGTTATACTTTATAAGTTCGTTTGCCACACGCTTGGCTATGATTACATCGTGTCTTTTCAGCTTGTTGCCGGCAAGTGTAACGTCGGGGTCTATATAGCGCCGTCTCTTGAAAAAGGACGGTTTGGTATAGAATACCCATTCGTAATAGGCTCCTCCTTCATTCTTATATACGATGGGCGAAGACGGTGATTTGAGGTTGCAGTCGTCAATCATGCGCTGGAACCACTGCCCGAAGATGACATCCTCGGATGCCTTGCCGGTTATGCGTTCCGATGCGGGGTCATCCACCCTGCGGAATATGTCCACATCCATTACGATGCTCCGTTCACGGTTGATGTACAAGGTATCCGAGTCATATTCCTCCGAATATTTCCATACTTTATAAATTTCAATGGGTATGTCGAAATAGCTGTTCACCGTTTGGGAATACAGGAGTGGAAATGCAAAGGGCAGCAGGCAGGTGGAGGCCCAGATGCCGTACTGGAGTTCGTTGCAGAGGTTGAACACTACGGAAAAGAGTCCGGCTCCCAGAAGCATGACCGTAACCGTCAGCAGGCATTGGATGCCGAAAGAAGGCATTTCCTTGCTTGACGCGAACACTTTGCGAAGGATGAGCCGGTTGTAATATCCGGCAGTCCAGTACAGGATGACCAGCAGGATGTAGGCATAAGGCATGAAGTTATAGTCCATGAATCCGGACAGGCCGGGCAGGGCAAGGATTATGCCGCACAGCAGCAGATACGCAATCAGTTTTTTGTTGTTGAGCAGTTTGTTCTTGCGTGCGATAAAATAGGCCGCGATTCCGAAAATCACGGTCAGCAGCGGCATCAGCAGGTACGATGAAATGAGATGTTGGGTAACTGGGTTCATAAGTATGGTATTTATGCTTTATTGTATTCTATGAATATCCGGTAGTTGAATGTGTCCGGCGAACAGGCCGAGAGTTTGGTACGCAGGTTGTCTTTGATCTGTTTTTCCTGCGAAGGCTCATCCAGTTTCGTTCCAAGAATCAGATGGACTTCTTTGGTTCGGATCAGTCCTTCGTGCGGCATCGGGCTGATTTCCACCCCGTTCCGGATTTCTGTCCGCACCAGCAGTTCTCCGAGTTCTTTTTTGCAGAAGCTGGCTATGTCGTTCTGTGTCAGGACACGGCCGTGCGAAATGAAGGCGTATTTGTAGATGTCAATCCGTTCTCTGTTTTGGGGGGCTTGTTTCCCGCCGTAGGTGGTACTGACCAGAGCCAGTGTCTTCGGGTCCAGGTAAGTGGTGGCATTGGGGGACAGGTTTACGCCTGCCTGTATCCGGTTTCCTACCTCACAGTTGGTTGTCCAGTATTTGACGGTAATCTGCCCCTTGCCGGACAATTCGTCAATCATAAGGTAATAAGGTGTTTCCCTGAACTCGTTCATGTTGTCTGCTGTCTGTTTCATTTGCGCCATCAGCTGCTCCATCTGGATGGTAAGTGCCTGTAGCTTGATGCTTGATACGGCATTGAAGGCATGGGTCTCGTCATCCAGCAGGTCGGACAGATAGCCGAGCAGCTCCTTGGCGGAACGGGAGTCGAAACGCTCGCATCCTCCTTTGCGGATGGAGTAGGTTCCATAGCTTTCCGTGGAATCCTTTGCGGGATAGAGGAGTTCATGGTAGTTCTTTCCGTCAGAATCCTTCACGCTGTGTACGGACAGAAGGGATTCGTAGCTGCCCGTGCGCAAGGGTATCACCCTGAAAGTTTCCTCAAGGGTGGTCGTCTGTTCGTGAAGCGTTTTGTTCTCTACAGGCACGATGTTGATGCCGGCATGGAGTTCTTCAAGGACTTCCGCAGTGAAATGGGCGGGGAACTGTATCTTCACCCATACCAGCTTGTCCTGCATCTTCTCCAGAACGGCCTCTTTGAAACAGGACCGCAGGGTGTCCGGAAGGTTTTTCCTGCAGGAACCGTTGAGTGGAAAGGACTGCGATACCTTCAGAAAATGTTTGCTGTAAATATCCATGACTTCCTTGTCTATGACGGACATCACGTCATAGTCTTGGAAAAAGGCACGGGTTGGTTCTTTCTGTATGGTTGTCTTTTCATGGATTCCCCCTTCCATCACGACTGTCTTCCCTTCTACGGACCATTCCGTACAGGGGAGTAGGAGCAGGTATTCATAGCTTTCCGTAAGGTTGGGAAAATCCAGATAGAAGGAAAAGTCTTCAAGGTCGGAAATGGATTCATCCACCGCCATTCCTAACCAGACGGTACGCGGAGGCATCCTTGTCTCTGCACGGGCAATCATGGTCTTCTCCAAGGTAGGGGCTATCCGGTAGAGAAGGTCGTCGCAGACCATATATTTCACGTCGGCTTTGTGCAGCAGGGTATCGCAGGCGGGATAAAACGATACGCTTCCGGTCGATAGCTTCCGGGTAAGCGAGTCGCTCTCGTAATACATGCCCGATTCCCGGGTTATCAGGTAACACGGTTCTATGGGATAGGCGTGTACGATGCCGTGTGCGGGAAAGGGTGAGGTAAGGATGTCCGGAGTAAGGATTCGGGCGGTCTTTTCCAGCAGCCTTGTCTCGATGGCGGTAAAATCCTCTCCCAGCATATATATCTCGTTGGACAACGCTTCCAGCAGGAGCTTGACAACCGGGTCGAAGTTTTCCGCCTTTTTTATTCCCCAGAAAGCCGCAGCGTATTTCAGCATACGGTTTCTGATTTGCTCTTTATTGTATTTTTCTGTACTCATAATCCTTTCATCGGGTTGAAATCGGTCCTAAATAGATTACATAATAGAAACACCGTTTTTCTCCGGTATGTACCAGGGTTCCATATACATATACTTGTACACGTTTCTTTACGGCGGGAGCGTCAAATACATTGTCCTGTCGGGTGGTGTCATCAATGATGACACGTACATTTACACCCGTAAGCCGCTTCTCGTGCCGGGTAATTGCCTTGGTTATGTATTCCGAGAATTGTCCTTCCCAACGGGTGTGTGAAACAATGCTTTCAAAGTCGAGAAAAAAGATCTCACAGCCGAACTCCTTGTCAAAGGCATGTTCGCCGGGAGCCGTACTGATCAGCAGTTCGATAAACTGGTCGATGGACTCGATTTCCGAGCAGGATGCAAGACGGCTGTTTTCCACATCCTCGCTGAGCAGGGCTTCAAAATCCAGGGGCAATTTGCAAAACTTTGTTTCCATACTTGTCAGTGCCATTCGTTTTCAAATTCTTCGTCTATGAACTTCAGTGTTCTTGCGGCAAACAGAAGGACGATGCTGCTGGAATTGGATATACGGTCAACCTTGCGTTGCAGACGGATACAGTTCCCTTCCACAAAGCGCAAGGCAAATGCCGCCTGTTGGTCAGGTTGGTCCTTCTGGTAGATCCGTATTTCGCCGTCTTCACGGGAGTGGCTGTATGCGGCCCATCTCAACAGCTCGTCACCCGGCATCCCGCTGAGGGTACAGGTGACGAATCCGCCGTAGGCTTCACCTTCAGGCAATCCGTCACGGTCTGTATTCCGCTTGAATTGCAGGTCGAATTCTTCAATGCTGTATGTATCATGGCAGACGGACAGCCGCATCACGTAGCGGTCATCCGGCATTGAGGATTTTTTGTTTTTGAACAATGAAGTGAACCAGTTCATGATTATAAGTTTAAGTGACACGAATCGCCGGTCTCCATTTCCCGGAAGTGGATGAATAGTGAGGTACGGCTCTCTTTGGTTGTTGAATGCACATTGAAATCAAGGCATTTTGCTCCCTTGAAACGGATGATCTCTTTGGGAGTACCGGGCAGGCCGGAAGTGTTCATCACCTCTCCGTCCTTCAGGATTCTTGAATTGAACATCCATTCCAAGAGTTCCTCTGTAGGAAATCCGGCAATGCTTACCCGTATTTTACCGCCGTAGGTCTTCCCGGTTACCTTTCCGTTAGGAGTGGTTTCTTTCCGGAAGTCATACTCGTAGCCTAGCAGGTCGTATGCCTGCACTTCCTCATGCTCCGAGGGTTCGGCGGTCCAGAACTTGATATACGATTGTGCACTCATATCCTTATGTTTTTTTATTCTTCTTCACTCATCAGATTGGTTTGCAGCATGGCGGTCAGGGTCCGTTCCTCGTTCATGCGTGATTCAACGAACAGTACCGTGTCTTGGCTGTCCAGATGCTTGCGTACATAGGCTCGCAGGTAGGCTTTGAATGCCTGTACCTTTGTCCGGTATTCGTCTAATGGAAGTGCAAAGATGTTTTGCGTTCCTACCCGCTCCAGTCCGTATTTCTCCAGTTCTTCCTCAAATGACTTCTTTAATTGATCATTGAAAACTGCATAAATGATTAATGTTTTATATTGTTTCATTTCTATTATAATTTACCTTGTCGATAAAGAGCTTCTACTAAAAATAAAGATACAGATATGACAATATAAATAAACAGTATTATGCTATTATGTTTATCTGTATATTTTATATCATATTTATCTGTTATTTTTTTATATTTTCCTTTAATAAACAAATATATAAAAGTTACACAGGTAACTATTGAAAATAATATCCAATATGCAAAATCTGAAGGATATGTTATCATATCATATTGTACCAATAACCCCCATATTGTTAATACATTAGTAGTTAATAAGACTGAAAAAGTTAATATTGCCATAATAACTGCGCCTTCAGCTATAGAGCTTTTAAGCCATAATCGATAAAAACAATAATATAGATAATTAAACATAAATTATATTATTAATTTGACAAATCATTAATCCAATCGTAAAAGTCCTCTCCATAGAGTCCTTCTGCTACACCAGCTGTTAATGCGATCGCCCATCCATATACAGGGATGAAAGCAAGTCCAACAATTGCAGTTTTAGTTATCAAACTAGATACTGTTTTTATATTTGCGTCTGTTCCAACATCTTTTACTGCTTTCCCTAATGTTATCATAGTACCTGCTGTGCCAAGTATTTTACCACCTATTCTAAAATAATTCAAATACTTTGCATTTGTGGTAAAATTCCACCACTTAGACCTAATAACAATATCTCCCGTTTTTTTTAGACGTACCCACTTTCCTGTTATAGTGCGACTATTATATGGCATATATTTTCCTCTATCTAACATAATATTGTATGCCCAATCAGCACTTGTGTCTATACCACTTATAGCTGTATCTACAATAAAGTCCTTTGTTATTCTATCACCAAAATCTTTATACTTTTTACTATAACGATTTTGTAATTCTTCTTCAATTTTACGGAAAGGTATCCTTTTCAACATTAAATTACCTGTAACATTATCCTTTATACCAATTTTGACACTACAATCAAAATCATCTATTTTTATACGAGTTTGATAATTATCAGAAGGAACTGTTATAGATTCATTACCAATAGTAAACGTAATCGTCTTGTTTCCATTCTCTTTTTTAATGCAATCTAATATATCTTGTTCAGAATAATTCATACTTTGAAAAACAGCTTCAGGAGATGTATCAATTATTTGAATAGCTAATGGATGTGAAATATAATTTCCAAACGTCCAATTAGGAATAGACCAGTCTAAAGGAAACTCTACAGCATCATATTGGGGATAAGTATATCCTACCCCCTTAATAAAACCTGTATAAGGTACTTTCCATTGTTGTAAAATCAAAAACTCTTCAATGGATATATATTCTTTTACATAATTAGGCATATCATTTATTTTACCCACCGATTATCAAATTCAATACCATTCACGCTTACACTCTCAGGAGAGAGAATCAAAGTAGTTGACAATCCTTGCCCCAAAGCTTCGACAACCCGTTTCAGATTGACACAATACGCATTCGTAAACGCCACCTCAAATATCACCCCGGACGTTCCGGTCTTGAACAGAACTGCCCCGTTCTTTTTCACCCACGGTTTCACAGCCCATCCGTAGATGTTGCTTTTCACCGTCTGCGAAAGGGTTATCATGATTCGTCCCCCTCGCACTTCGCCTTCCGGTTGGTTCTTTAGGTTATCTACTGGCTGGTGAAAACCTATTTTGAACTGTTCCACTGCATATTCGTCGCCGTCAACGCTGAATATGACATTCACGTTGCTGTCCACTTGCGGAAAATTAAAAAGTCCCATAATGCTGCTGTTTTTAAAACACCCACTGATTTTCAAACTCTTCTGTACCGAATGCCAGTTTCTGTGCCTGTACGGTCAGTTTGGTCGCAATATAGCTTTTGCCCTGCCGGATATAGCTGATTTCCATATCCACACAAGTCGCTTTCTCAAAGAGTATCTTTTCGAGCGTGGAGCCTTGGTTGTCATGAACTACGATGGCTCCGCTCTGGTATTTACGGGCATCCAGCATCCACTGGATCATGTCACGGTTGGGAAGATGAGGGTAGGTTACATAAAACGTGCCGCCTTTTACCTCGGTCTGTACCTGTCCTTTGATATCTATCCCTTGGGCAAATCCGAATTCGCAGCCGATGAGCTGGTAGCTGTCCTTGTACATGTCGGTCAGTGAGGAGGCAGCCAGGTTGCCTATCTTTAAGAATACGGTATATCCAAACATACGATACTTGATTATTGGTGAATATTCCAGGTTAATTCATTCTGTTCGTCCAGACCTACCTCCAGACTTTTTCCTTTGCCCAGCTCCTCGTTGATGATAAGCCGTGAAATCGGTCTGCGCAGATAGTTACGGATTACACCGGCCACTTGGCGGGCACCGTATTTGGGTGTGAATCCTTTGTGTGCAAGCATTTTACGGGCATCATCGGTGATGGTTATGCCGATACCCTGCTTGTCCAGAAGCTTTCTGACTCCATTGAACTGTATGTCGAATATTTTCAGGAGTATGTCTTCGCGGATGGGGGAGAACGGAACGATTTCAGACAGGCGTGCCAGAAACTCCGGACGGAAATGTTGCCCCATCACCTCCATGATCTGGGTGGTGGACGGAACATTGCCGGACTCAAGTTGCTTGGTCAGCCACTCGCTTCCTACATTGGATGTGAACAGCACGATGGAGTTGGAGAAATCCCCTTCCTTGCCCAGACGGTCATGCAGTTTTCCCTCGTCCATGATTTGCAGGAAAATGTCATATACGGACGGATGCGCTTTCTCTATTTCATCAAAGAGGACAACGGCGTATGGCTGTTGCCGTATTTTATTGACCAGCATGCCGCCTTCCTCATATCCCACATATCCCGGAGGTGCTCCGTACAGCAGGGCGGCGGAGTGTTCTTCCTTGAACTCGGACATGTCGAAGCGGATCATGGATTTCTCGTCATTGAACAGTGCCTCCGCCAGTGCTTTGGCAAGTTCGGTCTTGCCGGTACCGGTGGGTCCCAGCAGGAAGAAGGAGCCGATGGGCTGTCCCGGCTTGTTCATGCCGCTACGGGATTCCAGGATGGCATCCGTCAATGTCTTCAGGGCCTGGTCCTGTCCGACGACGCGTCGCCTCAGATAGTCTTCCATATTGAGTAGCCGTTCCTTTTCCTGCGACTGTATCTTGCCGATAGGGATGCCTGTCTTGCTGGCGACAACGGCGGCTACCTCATAGATACCTACCTCCTCTATTTTCTTCTCTGCAAATTGGAGGAGGACGTTCAATGCGTTTCTCAGATAGCCGGTCAGTTCTTCATACTCCTGCAATTCATGAATGTCCGCTTCATCGGGTATGACTCCTAAAAGGATGGGGCTTAATTTGTTGTGCATTACGAAAAGCAGCGTTTTCAGTTCTTCGGTCTTTTCCTGAAGGTCCTTTTCATCCTTTTCTATTTCATCCAGCCCGGACAGCAGGGTCTCCACATTCTTCTTTCCTGTTTCATTGACCATCTTGATGGCGGAGAGCGTCATGTCCAGCAGACCGATGGCGGAATCAGGCAGACGGCGGTCTTTGATATACCGTTTGGCAAGACGGACACATTCGGCTACGGCTTCGTTGCTGATTCTTACATGATGGTAGTCCACGTATTGTTTCTGCACGGAGTGTAGTATCTGGATAGCGGACTTTATGTCCGGTTCGCTTACCTGTATGACCTCGAAACGGCGGCTGAAAGCATGGTCCGGCTCGATGATTTTGCGGTATTCGTCAATGGTGGTGGCGCCGATGACGGTCAGATCGCCGTGCGACAGTTCGGATTTCAATACATTTCCCGCACCGGTATTTCCTTGTCGGTTGTCCAGCAATACATGGATTTCGTCAATAAACAGGATTGCATTGTCGATATTCCGCAATTCTTTCAGGATATTTTTCAGGCGGTCCTCGATTTCCCCCTTGTAGGTGGCTCCCGCAATCAGGGAGGCGTTGTCCAGTTCAAATACACGGGTTTCTTCCAGAAACGAGGGCACTTTATGGCTGACTATCTCCCAGGCAAGTCCGTAAACCAGTGCTGTCTTTCCTACTCCGGCATCACCGACAATCAGGACATTGGACTTGCTCCGGCTTCCCAGTATCTCCATGACCATACGGTTTTCACGGTCGCGGTTGATGACCGGATGCAGCTTGTTGGCCGCATCTTCGGTTAGATCCACACAGTATTTGCCCAAGAAGGAGGATGAGGCGGAAGTCGGGGCATAGGACTTCTCCGTAGTGGCGGAAGGACATGCCGGCTGCCCGTTACCTATATATATGGAATGGATATCCTTTTCCAGAATGGGGAAAGACCTGAGCTGGTCGCTGGAAAAAGCGACACCGGGCTTTGCCAGTGCCAATAGCACACAGATGGGATTGATGTCGAACAGCCCGAACTGGATTCGTGCATCGTCTGCGGCACGGAAAACGGCGTCAATCCGTTCCGAAGGCTTGATTTCGGACAACTGGGTGGATTTCGGGCATTGTTCGATATATACGTCCGCCCATTCCTCCAGATAGCCTAAATCCTTGCCTATACTTATTATAAAATCTCTTAACCCTACATCTTTATGAAGTAGAGCCTTCAACAAATGCGAGGGTGTATAACACTCGTTCGCATTTTCACGAGCCACTGCAAGTGCTATGTTAAGCGCAATTTTTACAGAATCATCAAGATTGATGAAACCAACTCCTGTTTCCATAATCGTAAGATTTAAAAATTGCGCAGGAGAACATTGCAAATATAAGGCAAAAAAAATAATTCGGCTATTGTTGGCAGCGTTTTTTTTATGCTTATGGGCATATTTTCGGTAAAAACAAGAAAAAATCATCAAAAGTTCTTTGTAGTTTTCAGAAAATGCCATATATTGGGCGCAGAAATTGAAGGACAAAGATAGGACTGTAGCAGGCCTCCTTTGACCGGATATTTCAAAATCAACTTATTTTTTAATTTAAAACTTTGAGAATATGGCATTTAAAGCGTCATTTAAGTTTTCGGACTCAAGAGAGTTTGATGTACTGACCTGGAGAGTTAAGTTCAATCGTGATGTGGACCCCAAAGGCCGTCCGGCATCTGACATTTATGGTGGCACAATCTATGTGGAAGTCGAATCAACTCCCGATACCATTGTGCTGGATAAGATGTTCAAGCAGTACCAGCCCGTAAACGGAAACATCGTCTTCAAGAAAGCGGATGAAGATGCCAAAATGAAGGAATTGGTGTTCGAAAATGGTTATGTGGTGGATTACGAAGAGGCACTGAATGTGGCTAACCAGTATCCGATGACAATCAAGTTCGCCATTTCTGCACAGACTGTGAAGATGGACGAGGCTACATTTGTACAGGATTGGCCGGAAAACAACTAATGGTTGTTTCCTAATCAAAGTTTTAAGGTGCCGGAATATACCAATTCCGGTTATTTCGGCACCAAAAAACATACCGACCGGTCGGATTATTTATTTAAAATCATAGTTTAAGATAGTATGGGAGCAAGTTTTCTGAATTTGGTGGCTACTAAAGTAACCGTGAAAGGAGAAGAACAGAAATTCGTTTCACTGCATCTCCGTCAGGGTTTCAACCGGCATCACACCTTCACTGTGGTGGTGAATTATCTGTCGCCTAACAATACGTTCCAACAGACCCCGGAAAAATTCATCGGCTACATCGGGGAGACTGCCAGCATTTCATTTGTCCATAGGCAGACGGGTGAAAGTTATGACTTCGAGGGAATCATCACTCAAGTGGAAATGGTTGGAAGCATGGGCGAGACAGGCGGAGTGGCCATTCACGGAACAAGCCCTACGATACTGTATGAGAACAACAGGACACTCGATTCTTGGATGGATCAGTCCCTCTCTACCATAATAAAGGAGGCGACGCAGGAGTATGGAAAGGTCAATCTGGTTTCCAATCCCAAGTATGCGGCGCCCATACCCTACATGGCACAGTATAACGAGAGTGTCTTTGACTTTATGAATCGCCTTTCGGCTCTTTATGGGGAGTGGTTCTATTATGACGGGACGAAAGTGTATTTCGGCAAGCCTGACAGGGACAATACGGAGAAGATTGTTTATGACATGGATTTGGAGGAAGTACGTCTGGTTGCCAATCTGGTACCGGGTAAATCCGCAAGATACGATTATGTAGCGCAGGAGAACAAACAGCATAATGCGGATACGCCTGCCAAACCGGATGGCATGAACGACCTTCAGTCTATTGCACACAGCTGCTCTGAGAAGGCATATACCGCAAAAACGACCTCGGCTGCCGACCCCCATGTAACGGACAAGGCGGAACTGGACGAACAGATGAGGATTGTAAAGAATGCGTCTGGTGCCAATCTTCTGAACATCAAAGGCATAGGAAAGACTTGCCGGATAAGGATTGGTGAAATCATCGATGTTTCTTTCCCCGACAGGATGAAACTGCCTCCTTTAGGCAAGTTCCGTATTGTCGGGATTGAGCATGAGGTACGCCGTGACGGACATTACTCCAATAGTTTTGTCGGTGTGCCGGACGGTACGGTACATATTCCTGTTCCCGATGTGAAGCGGCCGTTGGCGTTGCCGGAACTGGCTACGGTGAAGGAAAACAACGACGACAAGGGACAGGGACGTGTGAAAGTGGCTTTCGACTGGCAGAAAAACGGCAAGACAACCAATTGGATCAGGGTGCAGACTCCTAATGCGGGAGTAAGTGGTGCGGTTCCCAAGAATCGCGGATGGGTATTTGTTCCGGAAGTCGGCGATCAGGTTATGGTAAGCTACGAGCATGGCAACCCGGACCGCCCCTATGTTACGGGATCGGTGTTCCATTCCGGTTCAGGTAAAGGAGGGGACAAGGACAACAAGGTCAAGAGCATTATCACACGCAGCGGCAATGCCATCGTTTTCGATGATGAGACGGGAAGCATCGTTATTACTGACCAGACGGGAAAACAGCTGATCATGTTGGATGGCACGGATGCCATTACCGTCATGGCGAAAAAGAGCATTACCCTTACCAACGAGGCGGAATCGGTCATCGTAATGGATGATAAGTCGATAGGCTTGCAGGCCGATACCATTGCTCTCGAAGGCAGGAAAAGTGTAACATTGCTGTCCGGCAACGAATGTATGGTGCTCAGCAGCGAAAAGAGTATAATTAGCAGCAGCGGTACCAATATCAAACAGGAGGCGGCAAAGGATTACGATGTTGCTGCAAAGAACGGAACGGTCAACGGTGTAAATCTGATGATAGAGGGAAAGGGAAACGTAACGGTTTCGGGAGGAATAGTAAAGTTTAACTCATAATTCGGTTGGCCATGGGAGCATCTGCATCTGTGATACAGGAATATTACAAAGCGGTCGATTACTGGGCGGACATAGTCGGCAACAGGGACTGGAAACTGTCTGTATGGATTGTCGGGCAGAACGATGTGGACTTGGTGGACAGGTTTCTGGAAATAGAACGTTCTCCGGTAGGGCAGTTCGATGACATATTCTTTCGTTTTGATACGCCGTACAGGGGGGATGACGAGGAATACACCGAACAGCTCTGGCAGGAATATGCCGGTTGGTTTTCAGAAAAGGTTGAGGAGAAGTATGATATTCTCAGGGCTCTGAGGCACGACGGGTTGCTGAAGGAAGAATACATTCCTGATGTGTCGGTTGAGCATACGGCGGGCAACTTGTGGAGAGAGATGTTGCGTTTCAAGGCATGTATCTCCCGGTTGGATGATGCCTTTTTCTGTCTGTACTTTCCTCCGGAACAGGAAAGGGGGTATTCCCGGACAGGATGGTTCGGCAATGTGCTGAAAGAAGGTGTCCCGCAGGGAATCCGGATGACAACCGTTGACTTGAAAAAGAACAGGAGTATCCGGCTGGGTGAGTCTCGGGAAGTGGTTTGCATACGCCCGCAGTTCGATATGGCGGCGGCTTTGCATAACCGGATGGCACGGTCGGATAGCGGTAACGACCTGATTGCACCTGAAAATCGGTTCAAGCAGCAGGTTACGGTTGTCATGGATTCTACACAAAAGCAGGATTGGAAATTATTGGACAGGGAAATCCGAAAACTGTTGGATATTGCACAGGAAATAAAGGATACGAATATCCGGATTTCCGCTCTGCTTATCGCATCCGAGGCATGTTATGCTATCAGGGAATATAAGCATAGCATGAAATACAGCGACGAAACCGTCCGGGAGGCGGAAAAGGCGATGCAGGGCGGTGAAACGGCAGGATATAGTTATTGGAAAATGGCTGTTTCCATGAAAGCGGCCATTCTGACAGCCGGGAAAAAACGGGAGGAAGCGGTTGCCTTGTATGACATGATGGCTAAAAAAGCCGTCATGCAGAAGGACCCTTATTATGTCATGGAAGGCTATCGCATGTGTGGTTTCCTGCGCTATGAGGATGGAAAGATGGAACAGGCTTTCGAATATTTTTTGCTTGCCCTGGCAGGAGGCAGCTACCTTTCTGCCGAAATCAGGCGGGGTTCCACGTTCGTTTATGCGGCGTATCTGGCTCTTCATACGGGAAGGCTGGTTCGCGCTCCGATTGATGTCGGGATATTGGAACGGCAGCTCTGCGAATGGATTGGGGAGGATTGGAAGGAACTGGTGGACAATCTGGATATGCAGCAGGCGAAGGCCAGAAGAAGGGGAAGTTTTTTCAGTTGAGCGAGATTTAATTAATATATATTTTAAATTTAAAATTGAATAAGTATGGATCTTGGTAATTATGGAATCGGCGGAAACGAAGTGAAGATTGACGCTTCCGAAGGTATTGCGGAAATTCCACAAAATCGAACCTTATTGGTGGAACAGCTGACGAAGGATGAGCCGGTGGCTCCCGAAGTGGTTGCCGGTCTGACCAACATTGACGAAGTCTTTGCACATTTCCGGCCGGAAATAGATATCGAGTTCGCGGATGCGGACGGTGCTCCCGTAGAGGAAAATTTCCGTTTCCACAATGTCGGTGATTTTTCTGTCAGGAAAATGACGGAACAGAGTTCATTCTTGTCCGGCCTGAATGCGGAAAAGCAGTTTGCGGACAGGATGGAGAAGTCGTTGCGTTCCAACAAGGTGCTGCAACGGGTGCTGGAAAATCCGGAGACACGTGGAGCGTTTGTCAATGCGATTTCTGCCATTTTGGACGATTTGAAGAACAATGAGAAGTCTAACCCCACTAATGAATGATAGTTATGAGCGAACAGAATACACAAAGAGAAGCAGCCGTACAGCAGCAACAGGCTGTGGCGCAGTCCAGAAATCTGAACGCTGAATTGCAGATTCTGGCTAAGTTTGGCGGTTTCAATGTCTTGGAATCTTCCGTGGACGGCATACAGAACATGAATCCGGAGCGTAAGGCACGGCGGAACATATTCCTTTCCGACCCTGAACGGGCGGCTGAGCGCAAGGAGCTGGAAAAACGGCTTGAGATGTGGGTCGATATGTTGAAAGGCAACAAATCCATCAGCGAGATGGTGGAACTGTGCCAGAAGAAGTCTGCGGCGGTGTCCGGTCTGCTATCCCAGAACCAGCTGAAAGCGGTGGAAGAGGTCAGGCAGTTGGAGAAGTCCTACCGCACGGTCATGCTCTTCTACAAGAATACGGATTCCGACAAGATCAAGAATATCTCCATTGTGAACGCTTCGATGAGCCAGCTTACCGATTTGGACAACTCCTTCTTTATCGATGCCATTGCAAACGAGCTTCGTGCGAATTATGACCGTTTGGACTTGCGTACCAACTATTCCCTGCTGGTTATCCCGGGATATTTGGGTTCCAACAAGGTTGTTGAAAAATGGGCAAAGATTGCGCATGACAACAAGGTGATGATTTACACGGATTTCGCTGATCTGGAAAAACCGGATGATGTCATTGAAATGTTCTTTGATTCCAATCTTTCGGGAGGCGATGTGTACAAATCCAACGTATGTATGACCTGCAACTATTTGGTAGGACGGGGACGCTATGCGGAACTGGGCGAAACCGAAGACTTGCTGATTCCTCCTTCTGCGGCATTGGCCGGCAGTGTGTACAAGACGGTAATGGCACAGGTTACCGCCGGTAAGAAGTATGGTTCCATGAGCGAGGTGGACGGGGTGGCCTTCAACCTGAAAAAAAGCGAGATTTCCGAAATCGAGAAGATTGGCCTGATTCCGATGGTGAAGGAATACGGCAAGGTGATGGCTTTCTCTGCCAAGACATTGTTCAACGGGGACAACTTGGGATTGCAGACCTATTCCGTAGTCCGTGTGTTCGATTGGGTAACGAAAGTGCTGATGGATTTCCTCAACCGCCGTGCCTTTGAGAACTGGAACAGCAAGGCGGAAAGGGATTTGCGTGGTCAGATCAGCAAGTTTTTGGATAGCATACAGGGTCCCGGACGCTTGATTGAGAAATTCAAGATTCTTCGTTTCGAGCGCGATCCGAAGCAGAAAGACCGTATTTTCCTCGACATTCACCTGACTCCTTATTTCCCGGCAAAGAGTTTTGTCATCAAGTTGGAAGGTACAAAAGGGGATGACGAGAACGACTGGAACAGCGACTATGCACAGGATGCATAGGTAAGTCCTTACAGGGACAGCCGGAGTGTACCGGTTGGAACGCCCGGTTGTCTCTTTTTCACATTCTAAAAAATTCTCACCATGTCAGATGTGTTCAAGAATATAGCTGACGCCGCCGGTAGCAGCAGCGTCAGACGGGGCTTTGCCGACCTTTTTTCAGCCTCCAAGGCGGCTTTGGACGAGATTCAGGCGGGTCTGGGCGGAATCCTTCCTTCCATGCCGGGTATGCCTGTCGCCAAGTTCGGCGACCTGTCCATCGGGATAGACATGCATCCTACCGTTACCCCTCCCTCTCCCATCATGCCTGTGCCTCATGTAGGCAAGGTGTACGACCTCATGGCAGACCTCATGGCCGGCATGGCGGCTGCCATGCCGCCTGCGGCTGATGGAGTGGCCGGAGTGGCGTGCAACATCCTCAAGAGCATGGCTCCGTCGGTCAAGGTGCATAACCAGTGGATTGCGCAGGCAGGTATCGGCATCGTGCATCTGCCGGCATTTGTATTGCATCCGGCCCCGTTGGTCAGCGGTATGTCCGAGTCGGAGATGTGGATGGGCAGTTCCACTGTCCTGGCGGACGGTGCGCCCTGTTCCTCCCTCACACATCCGGCACTCTCATGCAACATTGTGGGAATACCGACGATTCCCCGCAAGGGGAAGCCCAGGAAGGTGAGCAAGGCCCTGCTTGCCCCCACTTCCATGCTCTCCACCATCACATCCGTAGGAAATCCCGTGATTGTGGGCGGACCGCCCACAATTGATGTATTTGCGCTGGCGATGAAGTTCGGACTGAAAGGCTTGGGCAAGATGTGGAAGAAGATAGGCGACCGCTTCCAGAACCTGATCGACAGGCTGAGGAAAAAAGGCATGAACAGGCTGGCGGACATTCTCCAACCCATCAAGTGCAAGACTTTCGGTGAGCCGGTGGACGCTGCTACGGGCAGGGTGTATCACACCAATGTGGATTTCGAGCTTCCGGGTCCGATTCCCGTCGTATGGGAACGTACCTATTACAGTGATGCCGCCGTGGACGGTCCGTTGGGATACAACTGGCACCACAGCTACAATCTGGGAATACGGCAGCTGGAGGAAGGGGCGTTCGCATTCCGCCATGCTGACGGACGGGAGTCTTTCCTGCCCGTACTGAAACCCGGAGATTCCTATTTTGACCGCAAGGAACAGTTGTCTTGGACACTCGATGGCCGGGGTTACCTGCTTACGGACATCCGGGGACTGCAATACCGCTTTGACGGTCCTGAAAACCGTTTCGGCTACCGCATGGTGTCGAACATTTCCACGAAGGACGGATTCCGGCTCCGCTTCGAATACGCTTCGGGGGGAAGGCTGGCAGGAATCATATCCTCACGGGGAGAATTCCTGAAAGTGGAAACCGACGAGTCGGGACGGGTACTCTGCGTTTCCGTAAATCAGGACGGTGAGGAGGTGAAGCTGGTCCGCTACCGTTACGATGACCGGGGCGACATGGTGGAAACCATTGACGCGCTGGATGTCAGCAAGCATTTCGTCTATTCCGGCGGGCACCTGCTGGTACAGCTTACCAACCAAGGGGGTATGTCCTTCCATTGGGAATATGAAGGTAAAGGGGAGAATGCCCGCTGTGTGCATACATGGGGCGATGGAGGCGTGATGGAATATTTCATCCGTTACGGCAAGGGATATACCCATATCCGCAACGGGGAAAATGCCGAAACCGAATATTATTACGGTGAGGACAAACTCATCTATAAGATAGTGGATGCCAACGGAGGAATTACCCGTCACCAATACAACAGCTTTCAGGAGCTGGAGGTCACGGTCAATCCCGAAGGCTATACCCGTAAGACCGCCTACAACGAGTTCGGTCAGCCGGTCCGGATAACGGACGAGAACGGTGAGGACACCTTTCTGGACTACGACGGCAACCGCAACCTCGTCTCGCTCTACACTCCGGGTGGAAAAAGGCTTTCATGGGACTATGACGGACTGGACCGCGTCGTCAGCCGGACCACACCGGGCGGAGAAACTGTGAAATATACCTACGAGGGAGGCGTGCTGCGCACCATAACGGACGGACAGGGCCGGGTTTACACGCTCACGTTCAACGACAGGTACGATCTGGAGCTGCTGCAGTTTCCCAACGGGCTGTTCCGCCGGTGGGAGTACAACAGCAGGGGAAGGCTTGTGCAGGCAGTGGATGTGAAAGGCAACGTTACCCGTTATGCCTACGACCGGGCGGACAACCTGATACGGCTGGAAGAGCCGGACGGCAACGTGCACCGGTTTGAGTACGATGCCATGGGGAACATGGTACATGCCAGCGACAACATCCGCGAAGTCAGGTTCACCTATGGGGCGCTGGGGGTGTTGAAAAGCCGCGAGCAGGACAGACACTGGATTACATTCGGCTACAACAGCGAGCTGCAGCTCCGGCGCATCGGCAACGAGGCGGGCGACAACTATTTCTTCGAGCTGGACGGGTTGGGACAGGTCGTTACGGAAATCGGCTTCGACGGCCTGCGGCGTGAGTACGAGCGCGACGGTGCGGGTCGTGTCACCCGTGTGAACCGTCCCGGAGGAAAATGGACGGAATACCTCTACGACGGACTGGACAATATCCTGAAGGAGGAACAGTATGACGGGGAGGTCTCCCTCTACACGTATGACAAGGACGGCATGCTCGTCAAGGCACAAAACGCGGAGAACCTGCTGGAGTTCACCCGTGACAGGAAGACAGGGCTGGTTACAGAGGAAAAGCAGGGAGAACACATCGTCAGCCGGACTTATGACGGCGAAGGCAACTGCACCCGCATCACCAGCAGTCTGGGAGCGGACATCCGCCATACGTACGACTGGGAAGGCAATCTGCAGACCATGCAGGCAGGTGAAAGCTGGCAGGCATCCTGGGTGCGTGACAACACGGGACTGGAGGTGCAGCGCACCTTCTCCGGTGGTGTAATCGTCAGTACCGAGCGTGACCGTTTCGGGCGCGAGGTGCGCAAGTCGGTCCGGTCGGGAGGCATCGAGCGTGGGGCATACCGCTATGAGTGGGGGATTGCCAACCGACTGCTTTCTAAGGAGAACGAGCTGACGGGAACGGTCATGCGCTACGACTACGACCGTTTCGACTTCCTTATCCGGCAGGAAACCATCCAGGGCTCGGAAACGGACGTGATTTACCGCGTGCCGGACTTCGTGGGCAACCTATTTGAGACACCGGATAAGAAAGACCGCAAATACGGTGCCGGGGGAAAACTTTTGGAGGACCCGGATTGTTTCTATCACTACGATGATGAGGGAAACCTCATTTTCCGAGAGTTCAAGCAGTTGCAGGAAACGGGCGTAAGGTACGACCGCAAATGCATGGAGAAGGAACGCGGCATCCGTTGTCTGGCAACGGGTACGGGATGGCTCTACGAATGGGCGTCCAACGGAATGCTGAAGAAGGTCATACGCCCGGACGGAAGACCGGTGGAGTTCCGTTACGATGCATTGGGACGACGCACCGCCAAGCAGTATTTCGGAAAGGTTACACGCTGGGTATGGGACGGCAATGTGCCTATTCATGAATGGGGCTACAAAGTCACCGATAGACAACCGAATGACGAGGAAAATACTCCATCAAAAGAACCGATAGAGGATATTACCACGTGGGTGTTTGAGGCAGGCACGTTTGTACCTACAGCAAAGATACAGAACGGTAAGCAGTATTCCATCGTGTCCGACTACTTGGGTACACCCATCCAGATGTACGATGAACAGGGTCACAAAACCTGGGACTGTATCTTGGATATTTACGGAAAAGCGATTAACATTGAAAGGAGTTCTTTGAACGAGTGCCCGTTTCGCTGGGCTGGTCAATATCTTGATTATGAGACTAACCTTTGCTATAACCGATTCAGGTATTATTCTCCTGAAATGGGTGGATATATTTCGCAAGATCCTATTGGACTATTAGGGAATAACCCAACGTTGTATGGATATGTGTATGATACTAATAGTTGGATAGACGAATTAGGATTATATTCTAATATATTGGGTTCAGGAATGGGGCATCATTTGATGCCAAGGTCTATAGCTAAAAAACTTAATATATTAGACTTGTCGAAAAATAATTCAATAGCTTGGTATCCAGAATCTTCGCACGGAACGGCTGAGCTACATAAGAAACTGCATAGAAATCTTATTGATGAAGGAGTTCCTTATCACGGTTCAAAATATACAGGAAATGTAGATGATTTTTTTGATTCAGCAGAGAAGGCTTATAAGGGTATTGAAATAAAAGGTTATATGAAAATTCCAGGAACTGATGATGTGTTAGATAGAGGAACACCTTTAGAATGTATTCAAAAGCTTAGAGAAAAATATGGAAATGAAAAAGAAAAAGTAAGAACTCAAAAACATAATCATTAATCAATGTAATTATAAAAAAGATAAAATGAAGATATTAACAATAACCGATTATGGGATATACATAATGTCCCCACTTATAATGGATTCATTTTTAAAATCCGAAAATATCAAGAGTAACAAATTGCTAAATTATTTTCAAAAAAATCATGATAAATATTTGTTGTCATTAAAATACGGAATTTGGATTCCTGTATTACCAATTGATTCAATCTCATATCTTATAAGTTTAGATATTGATATTTTTGATAACAGTTGGGAAAAATCATTTGAATACGGTCCTTTTAATTTAGAGGTAGGGACTGACAATAGTATTTGGATTGGTTCGTTTGGAAATCTGCTTACATGGAGAAGAAAGGAATATACGAATACAAAGGATAATCTTACATATACTACTTGGGATGATAAAATATATCATAAAGCTTTTCGGTTTGAAAAGAATTCTGGTAAGTACAATGTTACAATATCAGGTTACAGAAAAAAACAGGATTTATCTCAAATCAATCATGGCTTTTTATTTACATTAGTGGAAGTGAAAGATTTTGTAGACTATAATGATCCTCGTGAAAATGATAAATATTATTTTAACAAATTGTCTTACCCTGACATAAGTTGACTCTTTGAGCGAATATAGTAGGACAATTAGACAAAGTAGTATATCCAACTCCCGGCGGATTTATAATCCGCTGGTAATGTGTATTAGGATTTGTAGTCCTTGAATTTCCTACAGAAAGTATATGGAGGTAAGCAAGATGCCAATCTTTATAAATCTGTGATTGTTTGTTAATTAGTAAAAAGACTTAAAATAGAAAAGGTATAATCAAGCTGTCCAAGAACTTTTATCTAAAACATAGCATAATGCACATAACAGGATATGAGTTTTTGGACAGCCTACTACTATCCTTATTAAAAATAACACCAAGGCTGTACAAAGCATTACCCCACATCACTCAACTCATGCTCAAAATCAAACCTCAACACATAAAAAATACCATTTTCCAAATAACCAAAACATCTGTTCCGCTTAGTGATTCTGAATTTCTTAATGCCTTTCTTCCATAGGTCATCTGAAAAATAACGCTTGCTTTTCTTATTTTTATTATACGTTTTATAATCCAACCCATTGTTCATTGCAATGGCAATCCAATCCAATTCTTCAAATTTGCAGAATGAATCAATAAACTCGTTTTGGTTCTCATTGTCAACAAGGGAAAATCCATAAGTGTCATCAATAAGGCTGAAATCAAGTTCCCCCCCCCCGCTGAAACGGGTCGTGATATACTTTTTGAGAGACAATTCCTCTCTTTCAAACAAGATGGAAGACAATTGCTTCTCCTTCCATATATTCCCCACCGGAATAGCAACTCCGTCTTTGGTTACAACAACCGGATGCTTCTCATACAAGGAGCGTATAAACGACAGAAGGCAGACCGCACAGACAGTAGCTTCGGCAACGGAACTGCCGGACACATCCGCTTTATCTGCCGGATAATGCGCATTCGGTTCCTGCTGGGGTGCATCGTCCCAAAACGGATTACAGATGGCACGTGCCAATGTACTCTTGTACCGTTTCGCTTCGTTTATGATACGGGCTTCCGGTGCTGTCGGCAAATCATTGATAGTTCTAAAACATAAGCCTAATAATCATAACTTTTTTAAAACCAGGTTTGTCGCTTCCGTTTTTTAAATTACCTTTGTAGTTACTTAGTATAAATGAAACATATTCAATGATTAACAGCATATTATTAACTGATTTTACAGGCTTTGCAAATACCCGGTTTGATTTCACCAAAGGGATAAACGTCCTTATTGGCAAGAATGGTACGGGCAAGACGCACGTTCTCAAATGCTTGGCGGCAACTTTGCAGGCACGCCATGACTTCCTCGGCAAGAACTCAGCTTCCAAGGAACAATTTGAGTATATCTTGGCGGAAGACATGATATTTTATTTCAAGCCGGATGTCATAGGCAACTTGGTCAACAAGGGAGTGCCTTCAGGCAGGGCAAACATTGCAGTCACGATAGACAGCAAACTGTTGCAATACAGCTTCTCATCCGCTTCCAAAACAACTGTAAAATTAGAAACGGACGAAAAGTGGGACGACCGCCACTTTATCTATATCCCCCCACGTGAGATGTTCTCTTTGTTCGAAGGTTTTATCGGTTTGAGCAGTAAGCGTGAAATTTCATTTGACCAAACGTATATCAACCTGGCACACGCGTTGTCACTCCCCATATTGCGTGAGTCGGAAGATAATCCGTTGAAACCGGCTATCGAGTTGCTGGAGCAGGAATTGCAGTTCAAGGTTTTGCAGATGAACGGACGTTTCTATATACAGACAGAAAAAGGGAACATGGAAGCGCACTTGGTGGCGGAAGGACTCCGCAAGCTGGCTTCCATCTTGTACCTCATACTGAATGGGGAAATCAATGCGGACACCATCCTGTTCTGGGACGAGCCCGAAGCCAACCTGAATCCGGCTCTTGTGAAAGTCGTGGCAAAGTTTATCCGCGTGCTTCAGGAATGCGGCTTGCAGATTTTCGTCGCCACTCACGACTACCTGCTTACACATACGCTTTCTCTCTATTCCGAATACAAGGAGCACACGAACATATCCGTCAAGTTCTTCGGCTTGAAAAAAGAAGATAAGGGAATTATGGTAGAGGAAAGCGAAACCTTGGCTGGCATACAGAACAATCCGATATTGGAGGAATATGCGGCATTTTACGATTTGGAACAGCAATTCATCAACAGATATGAGTGATTTTCAGGAAAGCGGTATAAGCTTCAAGTTCAGCTCTCCCCAATGGGCTGTTGTCAAGTATGATGAACATTTGGCACACAAAAAGGTAAGCAATGCCTTGCAACCTACCAAGGCGGTGGACTTCTTGGGCATTCACGATAACAGACAGCTGTTTCTGGTCGAGGTGAAGAATTACAGGGGGCATACGCACGATGCGGAGACTCAGGAAGTTTTTCAGGCAAAAGGCGACGAATTGATGCGCAGGATTGCTGTCAAAGTCAGGGACACGATTGCCACGGCAACCAATGCGGCACGTTTCTCAACCAACGATGAAGATTTTTTCACCCGGATTAACCGGTTGCTGCTTGACGGGCAGAAAAAGATAGTCATCATTGCCTGTATAGAACTGGATGTGGCAGATGAAAAAGGACATAAGGTTCGTATGAGTATTTGGATGCAAAAACTAAAGCAAAAGTTGTCTTGGTTACATGCCGCTAAAATTTCCATCAATCCGGTTGAAAATATTTCCGATGTATTGCCGGATACGGAAATCTCGTTCTTATAGTCTCCCGTCAGATTCTGGTATCCTTTGCCACCATTCTTTTATGCTCCCTTTTTATTGCGGATTGATTGCATAGCCTGTTTATGTATTGTTTTCTGAAAAATAAATCCTGTATTTTCCTCTTGTTTAAAGGGAAAAAGATATATTTGCAAAAACAGACCCGTTAATCGGTTTGTTGCCGAACGGAAAGTGTTTGTTCGAATGAAAATAGAATATATTATTGAGGTTGCAGTGATTTTCGGCGAAAAACGGAACTCCGGTACGAAACTTGATGCCTACATTTGCACTGTTAACAAAATGTTTCACTTAAAACCAATTGTTTATGGACTATACCCAAAAGATTAAGTTGCTGAACGAACTAATGCTCAATGCAACGCCGCAAAATGTAGATTTCACGCCGCAAAATGGCAATTATTGTGTGACGCTGATAGCTACGCGCCCTGTTCACACCTGGGGATATCAAAAACGTAATTTCAAGATTAAGGGACGGCTGGAAGAAGGCAAGACAATCTCTGCCGACTTGATAGCGGAAAATGAAATGCTTTTTGGAGTGGAAAATCTGCCTTACGTGGCACACGAGAGTGACCGTACCCCTATCTTCAAGATTATTCGTGCTTCCATTTTCTGCGCTTATGCGGGCTTGCAGCTTACGGACCTGCATCGGGGAATGCGGAAGATTGCTTGGTCAGATTATCCTTTCAAAAAATCGGATAAGGAAGAACAGGCAAAAGCGGAAATCAGATTCATGAAAAGGCTGGCATCGGTAATGACTGTTCCGGATCACTGTATGATAGGACGTTCCGTGGTGACCCATCTCACTTCCACCCGTTTGCGGGATGTTATACTGTACAACAAAGAGTACGAACCATCCTTATATGAAAAGATAAAGGATTCCATTGAATCTTTGTCTCACTTCATTCCGGCAAAAGACCATGCCGATAATGTGGTTCCCGATGTATTTGTTTCGCAACAGGATTGGGAAAATCCCCGTGACACTTATGAACATCAGGTTATCATACTCAATGCCAAAAGCAAAAAGAAAGAACTGTTCTGGTGGGATTACCTGAAACTCAATATTTTCCTGAGCGATTTGGAGTATTATTTCGGCTACTATATTTTGATGAACCGCTGGCAGATTCCGATGATCCAAAAGTGGATTGCCGAATACCGTGAAAAAGGTCTCTTCGAGTCCCAGCGTGCGAAAGATTATCTTCTGTTCTATTTGAAAGCCGGAGAAAAAACACCGGTTCGTGTTTTAAACTCACAGGGAGTACAGGTTAAGATGAAGATGCCTTCAAGATAAGCCGATAACATAATGTTTCTCATAGGGAAAAGCGGATTATGTATATTTCATAGGCATTTCTTTGCCGATAGAATGCATAATTGGCCTTTCCCTTTGTTTTTATGGTATATATTTATACTTTTGCCGTAAAAAATACCATCCGGTCGGTATTTTTTAGGGATATGGTGGAACAGGGATAGAATCCGGTTGCCGGAAGATGGAATAACAAAGACATAGAGGAACATCTCTGTTTTGAAATTCCACTTTCTGTTTGGGTTCCTCTATGCCGAACAAACCGACTAATCGGCTTATTTGAAAACAAATATAGCCAAAATTATGATGGTACAGGAAATTATGGATAAAAATATGTTGCGATAAGGTATCATGAAAGTGTTTATTGATTTATAAAAGCCTTTGGTTCATTTAGTTTATCTGAAAATGCATACATATTTAATAATAATGCGAATCAGCAGTTGGCTTTCTGATTCAAAAATTAAAAATTAACAAATGTAAGTAGAGCAATAGCCAACTTTCCAAAGGTATGTACCAACAGCCCTTTGGTAGCTCTTACTTTAGATGCTCTTTGAATTTCTGTTTTTTCATTCAGCCAGTTGAAAAAGGATTCGATAGGTTGTCTGACTTTTGAAACGGCTTGCGAGAAAAGGTCTCTTGCAGCTTTCTCCCTCTGTTTGAGAACTTCCGGTTCCCCTTTAATCTCTTTATGCGGAGTAAGCACTTTAACCGGATTGCTCTCATTAAAGAAAGAGAAATCGCTGTAAATCTTGTCTGCAAGCACCGTCTTTCCGGATAGGTATGGCACGCATTCGCTTTTGAATACGGTCAGGTCGTTGTCCGAAGCCGGTGTCAGAGTTATCATTTCCGGAAAAGGTAAGGTTCCCTCCCTACGCTGTCCTACCATATGCAGTTTCATGCCATAGTAGTACATGTTCTTAGTGGAGCAATACCCTTTTGATGTTATCTCCGTAGCTACTTTCCCCTCTCGGTTTTTCCCTTTACAGGTCACTATTGGCATAGAATCGACAATGGATATAATGGAGTCGCAATCCTTGGGCTTGAATGATTGTATCATGGTTTCCACCAGCACCTTAAATGTTTCTGAAAGCATATTTAGGCGTACGCAGAACGTTTGATAAGACGGCAATTTTGGAAACCATGATGACAGATACTCCTTAGCGAAGGTATGTATCTCCTTGATGTTGAAGTATCTCTGGCAGTACCCGCAGAACAGATAGATGGTAAGAACCTCCTCATCCGTAAACTCGGGATTGGAATTGTTACTGAATCTCTGGCAGTGGAAACGCAGAGAAGACTTATGGACATCACAGATATACATATACAAACCTATTAGTATTAACTTTTTCTCCTTGGGAATCATAATTAGAAAAACGAGTGGTTTTATTCTTCTAATTTACTGATTTTTAAGGCGATTACAAAATAAAATAATGAGATAATTAACTGAATTACAAACTTTTAAATCAAGAATCAGAAGATGTTTTCAACTGCTGATTCGCATTAATATTAAAAACCAAATGTATTTTCATCTAAAAAAACTACTTTTGTGTGATACTAAAAAAGATTATCATGAAAGGAACAAAAGGTTCAGAAACAAAAGCTTTAATAAGGGAGACTGCATTCAAACAGTTTCTGACAAAAGATTACAGCATGGTCCCCCTAAAGGATATAGAGAAAAGCCTTAATCTGTCAAGAGGCTGTACTTCTTATCATTATCCGACAAAACAGGAATTGTTTATAGATGTCATCAACGTTTATATTTTAGACGTGCAGCGGGTAAAACATGCGTCAGATAATCTGTCAGGTTTGTCTTTATTCGAATACTTCAATCAATATGTTGACAACATTGCAAAAGCAATGGATAGACTTTCTCAGTTTGTCATGCCGGAAGCTAATATTAATGGTACGCGTGCGTATATGAGTCTGATTTTGCAGGCTGAAAAATATTATCCCGGATTTCACCAGATGCTGAGTGAGATTGAAAAAAATGAGATGGCGCAGTTAAGACAGGTTGTTGTCAAAGCACAAAAGGACGGTGAGATACGCAGCTCTTGCAATACAGATTTGCTTGTTCAACAAATCAGATTGATTTTCTTGGGTAAATCATATCAGGATGCATTAAGAAATGGATTGGATGTGAATTCCTTAAGAGAACAATTGTACTTTATATATTTTCTAATTAAAAACAAGTAAGAAAATGAAAAATGATGTTTTTATTACGGGAACATCTTGTTATTTCCCTAATAAACCGGTCTCTAATGAGGACATGGAAGAGTTTTTAGGATTGATTGCAGGAAAACATTCAAGAGTTAAGCCTGTCATCTTAAAGCAGAATGGTATCAAACAACGTTATTATGCACTCACAAAAAGACAGGAAATAACGCATACAAATGCGGAAATGGCGGCTGATTCAATACGGAAGCTGTTACAGGATTCTTCTGTTTCGGAGTCGGATATTGAATTGTTGGCATGTGCAACCTCAAGTCCGGATCAGATGCTTCCGTCCCATGCTTCTATGGTTCACGGATTGCTGAAAAACAAGCCGATGGAAATCTTTTCTGCTTCAGGTATCTGCTTGTCATGCCTTCAGGCATTTAAAACCGCCTTTTGGGGTATTTTATCAGGAGAAAAAAAGAATGCGATATGTAGTACTTCAGAATTGACTTCGGCTACACTGCTTTCAAAGAACTATGATATTGAATATGAAAAATGTGCCGATATAGGAACACAGCCCTATATGGCACTGGAGAAAGATTTTTTGCGTTTTATGTTGAGCGATGGCGCCAGTGCTGTATTGCTTCAGAATCAACCGGGTAAGGAAAAGACTTTAAAAGTTGAGTGGGTGGAAATGACTTCATTTGCGAATGAATTGCCCACGTGTATGTTTATGGGAGCAGAGAGTAAAGATGACGGGGAGTTGAAAAGCTGGAAATCATTCAGCAGTCAGGAAAGGATAGACCGTTCACTGTTTGTTGTAAAACAAGATGTAAAACTGCTGGGAAACTATGCTGTACGATATTGGGCTAAGCACATTAAGTATTGTCTTGAGAAACATAATGTATTGCCGGATACAATTTCCTATGTTCTTCCTCACGTTTCTTCCATGTTTTTTTATGATAAAATAATAAATGAGCTTGAACAAGTGGGGATTGGAATCGACAAGAGCAAATGGTTCACTAATTTGCCGGAAGTCGGAAATATTGCTTCAGCAGCCATATTTGCGATTCTGGATCAATTCTGGAAGACACATAAGCTCATGCCGGGAGAAAAAATACTGCTGCTTGTCCCTGAAAGCGGACGCTTTTCTTATGGAACAGTGCTATTAAGTGTCGTATAAATTTGGAAATAAACGATAAATAACGTATTTTTGCGCTGTTAAAACGACATAGTATAGTATCATATATCATCTTCCAAACGAAAAGTGGAAAATTTCAAAGAGATAAGATGGAATATGACGGCTTGCGCTATATTAAAATATATAGCACAGGTGCGTCAGCATCATCTCTAGGTATTCCACTACCGCGTTGGGGTGTTGATTGCGTCTGTGCTATTTTTTATAATATAGGCAGTAGGATGGACCCGAATTTGAAACAGCGGATTATAGAGGAGGCATACAGGTTATTCATCACAAAAGGAATGAAGCAGACCTCATTCTGTGATGTGGCTGTTGCCGTGCATAAATCCAAAGGGGCTGTCATACACTACTTTCCTTCCAAAAAGAAACTGATTGATGCGGTTGTCAGAATGCGTTTTTTCCCCGACTCGCAGATTTCTTGTGAAATGTATTCCTTGGCTGACAAGGATTGGAATGAGTTTTTAAGGCAATACAGGAATCCGATAGAACGGGTGATAAACAGTTTTCCAAAACATCTGAATGGCAATCTCCTGATATGTTATATGCAGTTTGTTTCCTCCGCCCATGAATATATGGACGAATTTCCACAAATGTATCAGCAACTCCTTATCCGGGAACAGGACTTTCTTTCCAATGTGGCTTATGGTCATAAAATAAGTTTGAAGGATGCCAAGGCGTTCAGCAGACAGGCATTGAACACTTCTATTGGTAAGACTTTCTTGGGGATGTTCTCAGAAATTTAAGCCCGCATTCCTTTCCTTTTCCTCCCTATCAGTTCATTCCGTTGTCTTTTAGACTGATAAATGATAAAACTTTACTTGCTGGAACCTGTTTTTTTTCATTATTCTTGGAAAAGGCTTATCTTTGCAAAATAAACCGACTAGTCGGTTTATTTTGCAAAGAATTTTAATAGAATATAATGAATTAAAAAGTGAATAATTGGAAAGTAGGAATAAATTGTTGAAATCTTTGCGCCTGCAACCGCTTCTTGCCAAAATAGCGGTAGGATATATGGTCAAGATTGTAATCATAAGTGGTATTGCTTACGTTGGCATCTGCGAATGGAAAGAGACTAAGGCCAGGGAAATGGAAGTACGGATGATTAACCGGAAAAAGCATGAGATAAATGATATATATGTGAGAATGCTCAGGCTTTCTTTCTTCTGTGAAACCTTTATGGAGTGGAGTGAGCAGGATTTTTTATTATTTCAGAAGCAGAGACGGCACATTGACAGCCTGTTGTGTAGCTTGAGGTACTCCTCTTCCGGCTCACATACAGACAGCATCCGTAATTTGTGGAGCGACAAGGAGCGGTATATGCGGGAAATCATATATTGGGTACACAGGCAGGAGGAAGCCGACCGGGAAATTGCAGCGCAGATTCCGGCCATTGCCAGACAGAGTGAACGGGAAAATGCCCAAAAAGGGGGATTCCTGAAGAGGTTGTTCGCAAAACGCCACAAGGCGGATTCTCCTTCTGCCGCCTCCATGCTTCATGAACTTAACCGGAGCGTGGTGGGCAGACAGCAGACGTATGCCCGGAAGCTGGCAGAACGGACGGACAGCTTGGATGGGATGAACAGAAGGCTGAACGTGCAGTTGCGGCAGATGATTGAGAATATGGACGGAACGGTACAAGCGGAATTGAAGAGACAGGAAGAAGAAGTTGCGGAAGCCGGGAAACGGTCATTTGCCACGGTCATCGGTCTGACGGCATTCATGGTTTTGCTGCTGATATGGTCTTACATGGTGATACACCGGGATATGATGCGTATAAACCGTTATAAAAAAAGGCTGGAAGGCACAGTCCGTCAATTGGAGCAGACCGTTCTTGAAAACGAGGAGCTGATTGAGGCAAGAAAGAAAATCATGCTGGCCGTAACCCATGACTTGCGCGCGCCGCTTGCTTCTATCAGCAGCTATGCGGAATTGCTTTCCACGGAAAGAGAAGTGTCGAAGTGCAGGGAATACAACCGGAACATACGGCAGGTGGCGGGACACATGTCTTCCATGCTGAATTCCCTGTTGGGATTTTTCCGGTTGGAAAGTGGCGGAGAAAAGGCCGTTCCTGTCCCGTTCAGGTTATGTTCCGTCACCGAGATTTTGGAAACGGATTTTATGCCGCTGGCGGCAGGAAAAAACCTTTTGCTAAACGTGCTGAGTGCCGGAGATGCGGTTGTTATAGGAGATAGGGACAGGATAATACAGATAGGAAGCAACTTGTTGTCCAATGCAATCAAGTTTACGGAGCGGGGAAGTGTAACGGTTCGCACACAATTTGACCAGGGCGTATTGACGCTTATCGTGGAAGATACCGGCACCGGAATGGACGATGAGGAGCAGACACGCATTTTCACTGCATTCGAGAGGCTTCCCAATGCGATTGCGGAAGAAGGGGTCGGACTGGGACTTTCAATAGTAAAAGGTCTGGTCGGATTGTTGAACGGCAGGATTGAAGTGGCAAGCCGGAAAGGGTTGGGCAGCCGGTTCACTGTCTGTCTTCCTCTGGCTGTGGCAGAGGAAGCGATGGCGGAGAGCGGCAGGAGCCGGATTTCCGTACGGTCCTATACGGTACTGGTATTGGACAATGACACCGTTTTGCTGGCGGCAATCAGGGAAATGTTTGCGTATCACGGGGTGGCTTGCACGGTATGTGAGAACACGCGTGATATGATGGAGCATGTCCGCAGCCGTAGTTATGACCTTTTGATTACGGATTTGAAAATGCCCCGGACAAACGGATTCGAGGTGTTGAATCTCCTGCGCATGGCCAATGTGGGAAACTCACGGAGCATTCCGGTTATCGCGAGTACCGCATCGGGAAACTGCGATACGGGGGATTTGTATGCGGCAGGATTTTCGGGCTGTTTGAAAAAGCCGTTTTCCGCCGAAGAACTTTTGCAGGTATGTACGGAATGTCTGGGAAGTGAAAGGCAGTCTGAACAGATAGACCTCGATGCCCTGCTGAAATATGGGAACAGGAGGAAGATGCTGGATACCCTGATTCGGGAGACAAGGAAGGATATGGAGGCTATGGCTGAATGTGCAGAAAAGAATGATCATGAGGCACTGAAAGAATGGATACATCATCTGACAGGCTCGTGGGAGATCATTCATGCCGGCAAGCCGCTGCGTGAGTTGTTTGCACTGCTTCAGGATTCGGGAGAGTTTTCTGTGGACGAGTTCGGGCGGACTGTACAGCAGGTATTGGATAAAGGAAAAGAAATAATATGTTTGGCACAACAGGCTAAGAAGGCTTATGAGAGTAATTGTTGTTGAGGACAATGTCTTGTTCTGTAATTATATCTGCAATTTTTTGCAGAAGGCGGATTTGGATACTGTAAGGACTTACAGGCTGGCACAGGCTAAGAAGGTCATTGGGACATCCGTCCGTGAGGATGACATCGTATTGGCGGATTTAAGATTGCCTGACGGGGAAAGTACCACGCTGTTGCAGTGGATGAGGGAGAACGGCTATATGCACCCGTTCATCATGATGACTAATTATGAAGAGATACATTCTGCGGTTCATACCATGAAGCTGGGTGCGGAAGATTATATCCTCAAACCGCTGGTTGAAACCAGGCTGCTGCCCGTCATCAAAAAAATAAGGACGGTGAACGAGGCTTTCACCAAGGTAATCTATGAACGCAAAAGCACCCCTTTTTGCGAGTTGAACCGGTACATTCACATGGTAGCGCCGACGGATATGACGGTACTGATATTGGGAAGCACCGGAACGGGAAAGGAACACCTGGCAAAAAAGATTCACAGGCAGAGCCTCAGATCCGGCAAGCCGTATGTAACGGTCGATTGCGGCAGTTTGTCCAAAGAGCTGGCACCTTCCGCCTTTTTCGGTCATGTCAAGGGGGCGTTTACCGGAGCCACAGAGGAAAAGGCAGGATATTTTCAGGAAGCGCAGGGAGGCACCCTGTTCATGGATGAGGTGGAGAACCTTTCGATAGAAACGCAGCGGATGCTGTTGCGTGCCATGGAGGAACGGCGGTATCGTCCGGTAGGCGGACAACGGGACAGGCTGATGGATGTGCGCATCATTGCGGCCACCAATGAGGATTTGCAGGAGGCTGTTGCGGAAAAGCGTTTCCGGAAGGATCTGCTTTATCGCTTTCAGGATTTTACCATCACCGTACCTGCATTGCATAATTGCCTGGAGGACATACTGCCTTTGGCGGATTTTTTCCGGGAGCAATCTTGCGGGTTGCTCCGGAAAGAGGTCTTGGATTTTGACGAACCGGCAAAGAAGATGCTGCTGGGATACAGTTGGCCGGGAAATGTACGGGAATTGAAGCAGGTCATTCATGCGGCGGTATTGATATGCAAAGGAAAACTGATTACCCCCAATTCCTTACGGCTCCAATATACGGGAGAGTCCGTTTCTGACCCCATGGGGAAAGAGAAGATAGACAAGTGTTTGCAGAAAGATGAAAGAAGAAACATAGAGCAGATCAAGACGGCTCTTTCCATCTCTAAAGGGAACCTGACACAGGCAGCGGCCTTGTTGGGAATCAGCCGCCCGACCCTTTACAAGAGAATGAGCCTGCACGGAATTTCCAGATAGGTTTGTTTGCGATACAGTTTTCCCCCTCATCAAAGGAAAATCGAATTTGTCTTGCCGGCCGCATTTGCCGAATCTTTTCGTGGAAATTTTCCTTGCGGCTTCGCCGTGGAAAATTTTCACGAAAAAGAATGCGGCGGCAATCCAGATTCGATTTGAAAAACGATTACAGGGGCAAACTGCGACCGACGTGACGCATGGATAAAGGATATGGGCTGCTTGAAGAGGCCGTGTTTCATAATCCATGAAATTCCACATATCCAGCCGGAATACAGGTCTTATGAAAGTCTTGCTGTAAAAAAGCGGAAGGCATGAGAAGACAGGGGGCTTCAGCTCCCTCTGTTCTGCATGGTTTTGTCTTGCCTGCCCGCCCGCTCTTTTTCTGGTGTCGGATGCGCAGGCTTTTTCCCTTCTGCCTCACGTATCTTCTCTCTTTCCGTTTATTCACTTCCCTTCTTCTCCGTTCACGGTTTAGCCGTTGGAAACAGTTATGTTTATGACATCTGACGACATTTGATGACATCTGATGACACCTTTTTGAAAATCAGCATATTATTTGGAAATACCCCATACCTTTGAAGCGTCAAAGCAATTCATTAACCCCTAAAAGAAAAGGTATGGCACAAGAAAAGACCCCGAACGAAAAGCCCAAACGGACCCGGAAGCCGAAGGCCGGAAGTGATGCTCTTCCGGTGGAACAGATTACGGAATTGATGCTGGTTCATAACAAGAACGATCCGAAATTCGGAGTACAGGCTGTCAGTGAAATTGACAAGGACGGAAAAGCGAAGACGGTTCCGGCGGACGAGAAGAATGAAAACTCATTCCTGAAATTCGACAAGAATTCGAGTATTCTCGAAAACTTCATCAAGAATTTTTGGAGCCAGCTCAAGGAACCTACCCATTTCCGCCTGCTCCGCATGACCTACCACGACTACAAGGTGAACAAGCAGGCCATCAGGGATTTGTCGGAGGGAAAGCAGACGGATGCGGTGAAAGAGTTCCTCAAACGCTACGAAATCCGTCCAAGAGAAAACAAGAAGGAACAAAGTGTAAACCCAAAAGAAAAAACAGCTATGGCAGACAAAGAGACACAACCGCAGGAACCCCTGCAA
>NZ_JAHQVH010000118.1:0-363 GCF_019052435.1 Bacteroides sp. MSK.20.12
CTGCAAACGATTTTTCATTTTCATTTCTCATATTCTCATAAATAATACGGTAATTATATGTAAATCAATAATATAATAGTATGAGAAATAAAATATAAAATGGTATTTCTCATACTATTTCTATCATTTAGCCTTAAAAATGATGCATTTCTCATAGGTTTTAAATCGTTTCTCATCTTATTCTCATACTCCTTTTATCTATTTTACTCCTTTCTCATGCATTATGGCTGTATCTTTTCCCAGACTCTCGTCGGACTTTATGATTATTCCTTCTTCTTATGTTGTTTATTAAGCAACTTCCCGTTGTTTACTGCTTTCCTGTGTATCATGCACCTTATATCCTTATGCTTTTCCTTAATCATT
>NZ_JAHQVH010000030.1:0-73369 GCF_019052435.1 Bacteroides sp. MSK.20.12
CTTAATGATGTGGTGTCTTTAAAGTTACTAAAAAGCAAACATATCTACAACTTTTTATAGGATTAAGAAAGAAGAAGAGGAAAACCATCGAAATAAAAAAGAGATTACCACCAAATTTGACGAAGAACCTAAAATTTCTTTCCATACAAATCATTGTTAATGGTAAAAAGAATAAATAAGAAGATACAGATATTGACTCAACTCCCTAGCCAAGAGTCAAAACCAGTTGGAAGTCTCCGAATAAATCTCTACTTTTGTACACCATAACAAAGAATAGATCAAGAAATGATGCTCTATAAACTCATCCCTCCTTCAGTAGTAACAGCAACTATCCAGTTGCCGGCTTCTAAAAGTATCAGTAATCGTGCATTAATCATCAATGCGCTGGGCAAAGGTATTTATCCTCCTGAAAACCTGTCCGATTGTGACGATACACAGGTGATGATAAAAGCTCTCACCGAAGGGAAAGAGACGATTGACATCATGGCTGCGGGCACTGCTATGCGTTTCCTTACCGCCTATTTAAGTGTGACCCCGGGGGAACGGACAATCACAGGAACAGCCCGTATGCAGCAACGTCCGATACAGATATTAGTCAATGCGCTTCGGGAATTAGGAGCTGAAATAGAGTATACCCGCAATGAAGGATATCCTCCCCTCCGCATCAAAGGTGCAGAATTGAAAGGAAACGAAATAACACTGAAAGGAAATGTCAGTTCCCAATATATATCTGCTCTATTGATGATAGGTCCGGCACTCAAAGACGGTTTGACTTTGCATTTAAGCGGTGAGATAATTTCCCGTCCTTATATCAATCTTACATTGCAACTGATGCAGGACTTTGGAGCCAAAGCCGCATGGACTTCTCCCAGTAGCATTTCCGTTGCTCCACAACTCTATCAGAGCATTCCTTTCAAAGTGGAAAATGACTGGAGCGCAGCTTCCTATTGGTATCAGATTGCCGCCTTATCTCCCAAAGCAGAAATTGAATTATTGGGGTTGTTTCATAACAGTTATCAGGGAGATAGCCGGGGAGCAGAAGTTTTCTCACGCTTAGGTATAACTACCGAATTTACATCGCAAGGTGTGAAACTGAAAAAAACAGGCAAAGCGCCGGAAAGACTGGAAGAAGACTTTGTCGACATTCCGGATTTGGCACAGACATTCGTTGTTACCTGTGCCTTGCTGAATATCCCTTTCCGTTTCACCGGATTACAAAGCCTGAAAATAAAAGAGACTGACCGTATTGCCGCCCTGCGAGCCGAGCTTAAAAAGCTGGGATATGTGATCGAGGAAGAAAATGACAGTATATTAATGTGGAACGGCGAACGATGTGAACCGGAAGAAACTCCGGTGATTGAAACCTATGAAGACCATCGGATGGCAATGGCATTTGCACCGGCAATTATCCGCCATCCCAATTTACTTATTGCCGATCCGCAAGTCGTTACCAAATCATATCCCGGATACTGGGAAGATTTGAAACAGGCCGGATTTCAGGTTATAAACGAAGGCTAATTTTCATACGCTGTGGAAGATTTCAACAAATATACTTCCCACATCAACTACTCCCCTATTGTAGATTTTGTATTACAACAGGGGAAGCAGACCTATTATAAGAAAGGAGACTACTTTTCCCGCCAGGGAGAAGTATGCAAAACAATGGGGTTCGTCAGTTCCGGTTCTTTCCGGTACTGTTGCACCAACAGTGTAGGCGAAAACAGCATTGTAGGCTATACTTTCGATCATTCTTTTGTTGGCAACTATCCGGCTTTTCAGTTACAGGACAAATCAAATGTAGATATACAAGCCTTGTGTGACTGCTCGGTATACGTAATCAATTATCAGCAAATGGCAGACTTCTACGATACCAACGACGCTCACCAAAAATTGGGGCGTCGCATCGCAGAAACGTTATTGTGGGAAGTCTACGACCGGATGATTTCAATGTACAGCCTGACACCGGAAGAACGCTATCTTGAAATTATCAACCGTTGTCCCGACTTACTGAAACTGATAACTTTAAAAGAACTGGCTTCCTATCTTCTGATTCGTCCCGAAACATTAAGTCGTATCCGAAGAAAAGTCGTACAAAAATAAATTCTTGATTTCAATCAAGAGTTTATTTATTCCCTACCCTTACTTTTGCGGGCAAACAAAGTATATTGTATTTCATGAAAAAAATTATAATTATAGGTGCAACTTCCGGCATCGGTCGCGGATTGGCAGAAGTCTATTCTCAAGAAGATTATCTTATCGGCATTACCGGTCGCAGGGAAAATCTATTAGAAGAGGTATGCGCCCGGGACAAAGACAAACTATTCTATCAAGTGTGCGACATCACCGATACACAAGCTACCATTTCATCCCTCAAAACTCTCACTCAAAAGATGGGTGGAATGGATATATTGATTATCTGTGCCGGGACCGGAGAACTAAATCCCGAACTCTCCTACCAATTGGAAGAACCTACCTTACTAACGAACGTGATAGGATTCACCAACATCGCAGACTGGGGTTTCCGATATTTCGAACAGCAAAAAAGCGGGCATCTGGTTACTATTTCCTCTGTTGGAGGTACACGCGGCAGTGGCATCGCTCCCGCCTACAATGCGTCGAAAGCCTATCAAATCAACTATATGGAAGGATTACGACAAAAAGCAACTAAATCTCCTTATTCTATTTACACTACCGATATTCGTCCCGGATTTGTAGACACCGCTATGGCAAAAGGAGAAGGATTGTTTTGGGTTACTCCCGTTGATAAAGCTGTGAAACAAATTAAAAAGGCTATTTCTAAAAAGAAAAAAGTAGCTTTCATTTCCAAAAGATGGAGATATGTAACTATCCTGTTTCGTCTGTTGCCATCTGCTATTTATTGCCGGATGTAATGATAGATACTCCATAGCCAACACATATTTGTCTAAGTAAATCTAATAAAAAAACACCTGCCCCAACTGTTTATACAGATATTGGTATCTACCAAATTCTAGTTATGTATATAAGTCTATACGGGAATCATATTAATGATAATAGCTAACTCACAAATAAACAGCTCTCTTACAATTGGAGGACACTTTTAGGGTTCAGTAATCAATGATGAAAAAATAAGTTCTTTCAGAACTAGGATGGTTTATAAAATTAGAATTAACGGCACAAATATATAATATATTTTAATACATAGCATGTATTTTCAAAAATAATATCAAATTCTCATTCATTTTTTCTTTTTAAGAATACCCAAAGCCGTATTTTATCTTCATATTGAAATGAAACTACTTGTTTATTTCATCATCCTTGTTATTTCATCTAACACAAACAGGTACGAAATAGATATAAAATGGGTATAAAACAAGTAGAAAAGATCGCTTAAAAGATGACTCTTTTTTTGAATTTAAGGCTTTGAATCCAACGTTTTACGCACGGAATAAGTTCTGAAAGAACTTATTAAAAGTAATTCCGGATTCTAGGAAAAACTCTAAATTCAATGCTATGTTAAAACAACTAAAGTCAGTTAGTATGTTGTTGTTCCTACTGACAATGTCAGTAGAAGCAGCTTATCCGGAAACTGGTGAAAGCACTCTAAAAGTTTCCGTTGTACAACAGGGTACTACTTGTAAGGGTGTAGTAAAAGATGCAGCAGGTGAAACCATCATCGGTGCATCCGTCGTAGCCAAAGGTACGACGAACGGTACAATCACCGGAATCAACGGTGACTTCTCTTTAAACAATGTAAAAACCGGAGATATTATTGTAGTCTCTTTTGTTGGTTATCAGACTCAAGAAATCAAATTCACAGGACAATCATTGAATATCATCCTTAAAGACAATACACAAACATTGGATGAAGTTGTTGTGGTTGCTTTTGGTACACAAAAGAAAGTGAATGTCAGGATCTGTATCTACGGTAGGAGCAAAAGAAATTTCGGCACGTCCCGTTAACTCTACCATAGAAGCTTTGCAAGGTATGGTTCCGGGTATGAATATCTCTACTGGTGATGGTGGTGGCTCCTTAGGTTCAGACAAAAAATTCAATATTCGTGGTGTTGGAACAATTGGAGCTGGTTCAAAGGTAGAACCATTGGTGCTCATTGACGGTATGGAGGGAGACATGAACGCCATCAATCCACAGGATATTGAGAATATTTCTGTACTGAAAGATGCAGCCGCTTCCTCCATTTATGGCTCGCGGGCACCAGGTGGAGTCATCCTGATTACAACAAAGAAAGGTAAATCGGGAAAAACGGTAGTTAACTATAATAACAACTTCCGTTTTGTATCTCCCTTGAATATGCCTGAAATGGCGGATTCATACAATTTTGCTCTGGCAGTCAATGACCAGTTAACTAATGGTGGACAGACTCCCATGTATAGCGCCACCAAACTTCAACAAATTCTGGATTTTCAGGCAGGAAAAAGCACACAATATATGTGGCCGACCGATGCGGGAAGATGGAATTCATTCGATGATCCCCAACGGCAAGACGTGATGCCTACCGGCAATACCGACTGGTTAAAAACGTTATTTGGCAATAGCTTTACCCACGAGCATTCATTGAGCGTAAATGGTGGAACGGATAAAATACAATATTATCTTTCTGCGAATTATCTGGACCAAGGAGGTCTCTTGAAGTTTGGAGATGATAACAAACAACGCTACTCCTTTACTGCAAAAATCAATGCGGACTTAACCAAATGGTTGAAAATAAGTTATAGTATGCGTTTTAACCGGACGGATTATGAAGCTCCTTCATTTGCCGGAGGCGATATCAAAAGTAATGTATTCTATTTCGATGTATGTCGCTACTGGCCTGTCATTCCGGTAGTAGACCCAAACGGATTCTATACTGTCGAATCCAAGATTTACCAATTAACAGAAGGAGGCCGATATAAATCACAAAAAGACGTGATGGCACACCAGCTTGCTTTCATCGTGGAACCCATCAAAGACTGGAAAATTAACGTAGAATTGAACTACCGTTCCAACTATAATTTCGACCATACCGATTATCAAACCGTTTATGGTTATGATGTGAGTAAAAATCCCTACATTATTGCCAATCAAACTTCCAGCGTTACAGAATATGCTTATAAGAGTAATTTCTTCAATCCGAACATCTTTACCGAATACGGCAAATCATTAGAAAGCGGGCACAACTTTAAAGTGATGCTGGGTTTTCAGAGCGAACTATTCAAACAACGTGATATTACCGCTTCCCAAGACGGTATCATGTCGGAAGTGGCTACCTTGAACACCACGCAGACAAATGCACAAAACAGAGGAGGGTACTCCGAATGGGCTACAGCCGGCTTCTTCGGACGTGTTAATTACGACTACAAAGGACGTTATCTGGCTGAAGTAAATATGAGATATGACGGCACTTCACGTTTCCTTCGAGATAACCGCTGGAATCTATTCCCATCATTCTCCTTAGGATGGAACATGGCCCGTGAAGCATTTTTTGAAGATCTGACCGATTTAATCAGCACATTCAAGATACGTGGTTCATGGGGTGAATTGGGCAACCAAAACACAGATAACTGGTATCCATTCTATCGAACTATTGATATTAACAAAGACCAATGGGGCAATTACGCACTAGGCAGTTGGCTGGTAAATGGCGTAAAACCAAATATTTCCAAAGAATCCGCGCTGGTATCTTCCTTACTGACATGGGAAAAGACACAAACACTGGATTTAGGTTTCGACTTATCTATGCTCAACAATCGTTTGAATGTAACATTCGACTATTTCCAGCGTAAATCTAAAAACATGGTAGGCCCCGCCCCCGAACTACCCAATCTCTTAGGCATTGCCGTTCCCAAAGTAAACAACCTCGATATGACTTCCAAAGGTTGGGAAATACAGGTGAACTGGCGCGACCAGATACGCGACTTTAAGTATGGAGTTACCTTATCTTTGTCAGACAATCAAGTGGTTATTGATAAATACCCCAATCCGTCAAACACAATTTTAGATAAAGACAATAATAATACGTATTATGCAGGCGCTCACGTAGGTGATATATGGGGATTCCAAACAATCGGCATCGCAAAGACCGATCAAGAGATGAAAGATCATTTGGCCGGTATGCCCAATGGCGCACAGGATGTACTCGGTTCCGGCTGGGGAGCAGGTGACATCATGTATGCGGATTTGAACGGTGACGGCCAGATCAGCAGAGGTAACAAAACACTGGCTGATCATGGTGATTTGAAGAAAATAGGCAACAGTACACCACGCTACAACTTTGGTTTGAATCTGGATGCCGCCTGGAAAGGGTTCGACCTTAAATTATTTTTCCAAGGAACGATGAAACGTGATTATATGCCGGGGAGTGGTTCTACAATGTTCTGGGGAGCAGTAGGCTACTGGCAAACCAACTTTTTCAAACCTCATCTGGACTATTTCCGCGGAGAAGATACGACTAATCCGCTAGGAGCTAACCTGGGTGGTTATTATCCGCGTCCTCTCGAGAATGATAGAAACCGTAATCCACAGACCCGATATTTGCAAAATGCGGCTTACTGCCGTCTGAAAAACGTTACTTTAGGTTATACATTACCTAAATCTTTGACAGAAAAATTCTGCGTAAACAATCTGCGATTCTTTGTTTCAGCAGAGAATTTATTTACTATTACCAGTCTGGCCGATACGTTTGACCCCGAAACTGTTGGCATCGGTAACTGGGACGGATGTACCTATCCGCTATCCAAGACTGTATCATTCGGTTTAAGTGCAACATTTTAAATGATAAACGATTATGAAAAAACATATTAAACTTTTGACAATAGGAACATTGCTATTGGGCGGACTGACCGGTTGCAATGATTTTCTCGACAGGGAACCACTGGATAAAGTAATTCCCGAAAAATATTTTGCATCCGAAAGTGATCTGGCTGCATACACAATCAATGCTTACCCATTTGAAACAGTGACCGATGCGTATGGCATCAATTTCTTCGGCAAAGATAATGATACTGATAACCAAGCCAGTGGTGACTCACCGGCCTTCTGGATACCCGGGCAAAAGAAGGTGCCGTCTGGTGAAGGCGAATGGGACTGGAGCAAAATACGAACCTGCAACTATTTCTTTGATAATACTTTACCGAAATTCGAAGCAGGCACTATTACCGGCAATCAGGATAATGTGAAGCATTATATCGGAGAAATGTACGTGATCCGGGCATACAATTATTATAAATTATTGGTTTCTTTAGGAGATCTACCTATTATCACTACTGCATTGCCCGACATAGAAGAGACTTTGGTGGAATCCAGCAAGCGCCAGCCGCGTAATAAGGTGGCACGCTTCATTCTGGACGATTTGCAAAAAGCAACAGAATTGTTGCTTGATAAAAGTCCCGGTGGCAAGAATCGCATCAGCAAAAACGTAGCTCACTTGCTACGTGCACGCGTTGCCCTCTTCGAAGCAACTTGGGAAAAGTATCACAAAGGAACAGCTTTTGTACCCGGTGGAAAAGGATGGCCGGGTAATCCCGCAGATGTAAGCGGTTTTAATAGTGATGCAGAAGTGGCTTATTTTCTTGATGAAGCAATGAAGTCATCAAAAGTGGTAGGCGACTATATCGTCGGAAAACTGGCAGACAATACCGATACCCCCGAAGGTATGAACGCCAGTCTGGTTTCCATCAATCCTTACTACACCATGTTCTGCGATGAAAACATGGAAGGATATGATGAAATACTGATGTGGAAACAGTTCAAGGAAGGATTGGTAACCAGCAACTTGCAAATGGAGTTGGCACGCAATGGCGGTGGTTCCGGATGGACTCGTGGCATGGTCAATTCGTTCCTGATGCGCAATGGACTTCCCATCTATGCAGCCGGTTCCGGTTATAATCCCGATTGGGAGAAAGAAGGAGTAAATTCCACTTTACAGAATCGTGATTCACGCATTGTTATCTTTACCAAAAAGCCGGGTGATGCCAACACCGAAAATAAAGGTGATGTGAATTATTACGGTGATGACGGAACTCCCAGTTATTGCTCAATCCGTTTCATTTATGGCGATAAAGGAAGTTTGGCAACAACCGGATTCATCATCAAAAAAGGCAAACACTACTCCAGTCACATGGCAAATGACCATAGTGCGGGAACATCAGGTGGTATTGTTTTCCGTGCGGCAGAAGCCATGTTGATTTACATGGAAGCTTCGTATGAAAAAAATGATAGAATCGACGGAACAGCCGACGGATATTGGAAAGCTTTACGCCGACGCGCCAAAGTGGACGAAGACTATAATAAGACAATCGCTGCAACACAGATGAGCGAAGAGGCTAAAGGCGATTTCGGTGCTTATTCTCATGGCCAATTGATAGACGCGACGTTATATAATATCCGCCGTGAACGCCGTAACGAACTTTGTGCAGAAGCTTTGCGCTGGGAAGACTTGAAACGCTGGCGTGCATGCGACCAGTTAATATCCAAACCTTACCGTGTAGAAGGTATGCTATACTGGGGAAGCAACTATGAAACGCAACTGGCAGATTTATGTAAAGTAGATCCGGCAGAAGGTAATATGTCCTCACCTGATTTAAGTAAATATATTCTTCCATACGAAAAAATCACGAAGAATAATCTGATTGCCGGGCAGAAGGGATTCCTCTTTACACCTGCTCATTATCTGAATCCGATAGGTATGGCTGTATTTCGTCAGACAGCCTCGGATAAGAATGATTTTACAAGTTCAGTCGTTTATCAGAACCCGGGATGGAAGATTGAAGGCGACACTGGCGCACAACCTGTAGAATAATAAAAAGATAAAAGAACAACTCTTTGAGTTTACAAATATATCGACCTTAATATTATATATCTGTTATCTTTTTATTTTTATAAACTTCATTGTCTCGCTCCAGATTAGGTAGAACTGCGGTCAATCTAATCCTAAGTTAGGCAATGAAGTTTTACATTCGCATGAGTTCTCGTTCAACATCCTCTGTAGATGTATAAAAAGTCTTTGTGATTTCCATAGTCACCCAACAGAGATTATCCGCAAAATTCACTACATTTGTATTTGCTTATCTGTCAACCGGGCTAATCAAGTATTACAATTACTACACTATCCGATTGATAATATCTAACTTGAAACAAAGGTGTATATGAATACTGACTTTACAAACTTAACAACAGAAAATCTTTCTAATGAGCATTTATGCTGCATCATCCGCAGCAAAAAGTCTCATCCTGGTATTGAAGCAAAACGGCAATGGCTTTCCGACCGGCTGAATGAAGGCCATGTCTTTAGAAAGTTAAACGCCAAAGCTACTGTTTTTATTGAATATGCCCCTCTTGAAACAGCTTGGGTTCCCGTCATCGGCGACAACTATTATTATCTGTATTGTTTATGGGTGCTAGGTAGCCCCCGAGGAAACGGATATGGGAAAGCATTAATAGAGTACTGTATAGCTGATGCCAAAGAAAAAGGTAGATCCGGCATTTGTATGCTTGGGGCAAAAAAACAGAAGAGCTGGCTTTCCGACCAATCATTTGCAAAGAAATTTGGTTTTGAGGTGGTTGACACTACTGATAACGGATATGAATTGCTTGCTCTTTCTTTCGACGGAACAGTACCGCAATTTGCGCCAAATGCCAAAAATCTGAAAATAGAAAGTGAGGAACTGACGATTTATTATGATATGCAATGCCCCTACATCTATAAATACATTGAAATGATCAAACAATATTGTGAAACAAATGATGTCCCTGTTTCTTTTATTCAAGTAGATACGCTACAGAAAGCAAAAGAGTTACCGTGTGTTTTTAATAATTTTGCTGTATTTTATAAAGGAAGTTTTGAGACTGTGAATTTGCCACCTATCGACTATTTAAAAAGAATACTCAAAAAATAAGGAATACAATCCTGACTTTTCCCGCTAATTATCAGGATTGTATTTTATCTGCTTCATTAAAAAGACTTCTCATTTGCCATCTTCCACATATTGAGAAAAGAGGCTTTGGTGATTTCTACGACCTTATCCCAATTCAATCGGTCGGCATGATCGGAAGGCTGGTGATAATCAGGATGCCCGTCCGTATGATACCAGATGATCGGAATACCTACTTTGGCAAACGAACCGTTATCACTTCCTCCTATCGGATTTTCCCAGGCGCGGTAATCCGGTTCCAATTGCAAACCGTATTTTCTGATATCCTCTTTCAACCAATCCCCAAAGACCGGATGGGCGGCTGTGTAGAAATAAACGACTTGTTTGGGTTGTTGAGGTTTGTTGTTACGACCAATCATGTCAAAGTTCAGATAGCCTTTGATTTGAGATAGGAAAGGACAAGTTTGTACAAAATATTTAGAGCCTAGCAGTCCTTTTTCTTCTCCATCCCAAAAAGCAAAGATTACATTTCTTTCGGGTTGCTGTCCACTGGCTAAAAAGGCTCTTGCAATTTGCAGCACTGCCGATACACCGGAAGCATTATCGTCAGCACCATTGTATATTTGGTCGCCATCAAGTACAGGATCAATACCTAAATGGTCGAAATGAGCCCCCACAATCACATATTCTTTGGTATTTTTACCGGGAATCATTCCCAATACATTCCTCATGGTAAGCTTCTGATGAACTTCCTGTTTCAGTTTTGCTATGGAATCAGGATGTACTTCCAGACGTCCTTTTTTCTGACGTTCTTTACGGTAAGCATCAAAAGGCTGGAAATAGCTGTCAGCCAAAGGCGATACTCCCATCCATTGCAACAAAGAAACAATATATTCCGAAGTCACACGCGAACCGTGAAACCCCGCCTCACGCCCTTGCAATTCATCACTAGCCAAAAAATTGATAGTAGCTTCGGCAGAGGAACGGTTGATTGTATTCAAGGCCCTCTCAATAGGAGATTGGGCAAAAGTAATGTTTCCAACCAACAGTAACGCTAATAGTAAATAATCTCTCTTCATTGTACTTCAAATATCTTAAGTCATTTTCATTGATTGGTGAAATTTAATTCACCCGCCAATGTTTATTTTGTAGGTAACATACAAAAGTACGAAAGAAATAGATAGCATACATGATAGAATGCAAATTTATAAGTAACTTTGCACAAAATTGATTGGTAACTGTTATATTGTCATGTGGATACTTATTATAAGTCTGGTGTTGCTGGGTGTCATTGCGCTGATAGCCGGAATTATCCGCAACAAAAGACTGCAAAAGAAAATAGAAAAGGGCGAACTGGACCGTATGCCGGAAGTGAAGGAAGTAGATGTGGAATGCTGCGGACAACACGAAGTATGCGAACGGGATAGCCTGCTGGCAGCTGTCAGCAAAAAAATAGAATATTACGATGACGAAGAACTGGATCAGTTCATTGGCAGGGCAGGAGATGCGTATACAGAAGAAGAAACAGAAATGTTTCGGGATGTATTGTATACGACACTGGATGTAGAAGTGGCCGGATGGATACGTAGCCTTCAGCTCCGTGGCATTGAATTACCGGATGATCTCAAAGACGAAGTTTTTCTGATTATCGGAGAAAGAAGAAACGTAGAAGTAAAAAAGGCAGATGACAGGTGATGTGATGGATTTACTACAATATACATTCTTTCAACACGCCCTATTGGGAAGTCTGCTGGCAAGCATTGCCTGTGGGATTATCGGTACATATATCGTAACCCGCCGCCTGGTATTTATCAGCGGAGGAATCACTCATGCTTCTTTCGGAGGGATCGGATTAGGATTGTTTGCCGGAATTTCCCCGATACTCTCGGCAGCCGTTTTCTCGGTATTATCGGCTTTTGGTGTCGAGTGGCTTAGCAGACGGAAAGATATGCGCGAAGATTCTGCCATTGCAGTATTCTGGACGTTAGGGATGGCACTCGGAATTATGTTCAGCTTCCTGTCGCCGGGATTTGCGCCTGACCTGTCGGCTTACCTCTTTGGCAATATCCTGACCATCAACCAAATCGATTTATGGATGCTCGGCATATTGGCACTAATACTGACCGGATTCTTTTATCTGTTTATCCGCCCTATCCTATATATTGCTTTTGACCGTGAGTTTGCACGTTCGCAAAAGATTCCGGTAGAGATATTTGAATATGTGTTGATGATGTTCATTGCGCTGACAATTGTAGCCTGCCTGCGAATGGTAGGCATCGTATTGGCCATTTCTCTTCTCACCATTCCACAGATGACAGCCAACTTGTTCACCTATAGTTTCAAGAAGATTATCTGGTTATCAATCGGCATCGGTTTCTTGGGCTGCTTGGGTGGATTATTTATTTCTTATCACTGGAAAGTCCCTTCGGGAGCTTCCATCATATTCTTCTCTATCCTGATTTACGCTGTTTGTAAAATCGGAAAGAGTTGTTGCAGGAAAAAGTCATAATAATAGATAGTATATGGAAATCAAAATTCAATCACTGGAAAGTATCCATGAAGCAGCCCGTGAATTTATCGCTGCTATGGGCGACAACACTGTATTTGCTTTATACGGAAAGATGGGTGCCGGCAAAACGACATTTGTCAAAGCGCTCTGCGAAGAATTGGGCGTAACGGATGTTATCACTTCTCCTACTTTTGCCATTGTCAACGAATACCGTTCGGACGAAACCGGAGAATTAATCTATCACTTCGATTTTTACCGCATCAAGAAACTAAGTGAAGTGTACGACATGGGCTACGAAGACTATTTCTACAGTGGTGCTCTCTGCTTTATCGAATGGCCGGAACTGGTAGAAGAACTACTTCCGGGAAATGCCGTAAAAGTAACGATTGAAGAACTGGAAGACGGAAATAGAGTGATCAGACTATGACCGGACAATATATCGTACAAGGAATCTTTGCGCTGGCAGGAATCGTCTCCCTGCTGGCGTCATTGCTGAACTGGGACTGGTTCTTTACAACGCGCAACGCACAAACCATTGTCCGGAATGTAGGACGCAACCGGGCAAGACTCTTCTATGGGATACTGGGAATTATCATCATTGGAATGGCTATATTCTTCTTTGTGGAAACACGGAAAGCCATCACTCTTTGAGACATTTTTTCAGACAAAAGAACATAAGTACAAAAGACTACAAAAATATGTTCTTTTGTTCTTATGTCTAAAGCAACTGTCGTGACTTCATCTCCAGATACTTATTAATCACATCAATCGAAAGATTCTCCGGTGTAGTTAATAAAGAATAGATGCCATGTTGTTTCAAAGTAGATACAATCAGCCGCTTCTCGTAAGCGAACTTTTCTGCAATCACGTGCCGATAGTAGCTTTCCGTATCTTTTGCCGGTTGGGCGATATATTCCTTCAAATCGACATCTTCAAAAAAGACTACGAGCAAACGGTGCTGGCGGTTTAGTTGTTTCAGGTAAGATAATTGACGGTTCATTCCTCCTATGCTCGAGAAGTTAGTATATAGTACCAGCAGGCTACGCTTACTGACATGTTTGTTCAAATGAACGCAAAGAGCCGAGAAGTCTGTCTCCCCGAAAGTGGTCTGCTGACTATAAAGACTTTCCAGCAATGTCTGCATATATCCCGATTGCTTGGAAGCAGGCACAAAAGTATCGAAGTGTTCATCGAAAGTCACTAATCCGGCTTTATCTTCTTTCTGCATAGCAACATACGAAAGCACCAGCGAAGCATTAATTGCATAATCCAGCAAGGTCATTCCACGGAAAGCTTGCTGCATCACTCTACCTTTATCGATCACATTATAAATCTGCTGTGAGCGTTCGTCCTGATACACATTCACCATAAGTTCATGCCGGCGGGCACTTGCTTTCCAGTTAATCGTACGGTAATCATCCCCCTTTACATACTCTTTAATCTGCTCAAACTCCGTATGATGCCCAACCCGGCGAATACGCTTTATTCCCAATTCAGTCAGATTATCACTTATTGCCAACAATTCATATTGATGCAGCATCAGATATGACGGGTACACTTTGATATCCAAAGGTTCTGCACAAGTATAGCGCCGGGATATAAAGCCGATTTTTCCGGTCACAAAAACTCTAATATGACCGAAAGAGTAAACACCACGATGAGTAGGTCGAAGACGATAGGTAACTGTTTTTCCCTCGTTTGCTCCAAGCTTCACCTGAAAGTCGACATCACGTTTCTGAAAGATAAAAGGGATCTCATCTATGATTTCTAAAGATACAGGATGTGGATAACTACTTTCTACCCGAATACTTACTTCATTTTCGTCGCCATTAGAGAAACGGTCGGCACACTGGCGGAAAGCACGGATTCCACGAATACGATAAAGAGAATATACGTCTGCCAGTACCACCAAAAACAAGACAAAGAGTGCCCACTGCCCGATAACAAAGAACGGGGCAAAAACATATCCGCTACCCAACAACAGGATAACTATGACAAGGGCAATATAGAAACGACGAGTTAGAAACAAATGATTTATGATTTATGATTTATAATTTCTTGGGTTTACGATTTCTTCAACTTACAATTTACGTACAGTTTATAATTTACGATTTATGATTTTTTCGATTTATGTTATGAATAGTGTCAGACATCCAACGCGCAGCCCAAATCATAAATCATAAATCAGAACTCATAAATCATAAATCTTTTCATTTTGGTACTTCCACTTTATCAATTAAGCGTTGTGTCACTTTCACCGGTGAATAGCCTTCCATTTCAGCTTCCGCAGTCAGGATCAGACGGTGCTGAAGTACATAAGGAGCTACAAACTTGATATCTTCCGGTGTCACAAAATCACGTCCCTGCAAAAGAGCATACGCTTTCGACGATTGCAGCATGGCTACAGATGCACGTGGAGAAGCTCCCAAATATACAGCTTTGCTGGTACGGGTCTGCTGTACAATCAATGCGATATATTGAAGTAACGTGCGGTCTACAAATACCTGATTCATAAAAGCACGAAGCGACAGCAGTTCTTCTTTGGTAATAGCGGGAACGATGTCGTCCAACTTCACCAATGCGGCATTGGTATGATGACGTTCCAAGATATTCACTTCCTCTTCCAATGAAGGATAATCCATCGTTATCTTCATCAGAAAACGGTCGAGCTGTGCTTCGGGAAGTTTGTATGTTCCCTCCTGCTCTACCGGATTCTGGGTAGCCAAAATCGTATAAAGATCTCCCATCCGGTGAGTCGTTCCATCAATACTGATCTGGCGCTCTTCCATTACCTCAAACAAGGCAGCCTGTGTCTTGGCAGGAGCACGGTTGATTTCATCGACCAATACAATATCTGCAAAAATCGGTCCCTGATGAAAATCAAAACCATTGGTTTTCATATTAAACACAGTCGTACCTAATACGTCACTCGGCATTAAGTCCGGAGTGAACTGGACACGACTGAAGTCTGCATCAATCAGACGAGCTGTCAAACGTGCCAACAGTGTCTTCGCAACTCCCGGAACACCTTCTATCAATACGTGTCCATTCGCCAAAATCGCTGTCAGTACCAAATCGACTGTCTGCTCCTGCCCTACTATGACGGAAGCAATCCGGTCTTTCAACTCTTGTATCTTCTCGGAAAAGAGAGTTAAATCTACTCGCTGTTCTGTATTCTCTTCCATAAATTTCTTCTTTAGATATGATTGATTATTTCATTCATTTTATCGATATATACCTTCATCTGCTCCGCATCAATAACACGTCCTCCGTAAATCACGGGTCTGACTTCGCGGATAAATTTAGCAATCTCTCCGGCATCCATTCCGGTTTTCCGGGCAATCCGGTGGAAAGAGCGTTCATCGTCGGCCACTTCTTCAATATCCACTTGAATCTCTCTCCGAAGTTCTTCGGCTAAATAGGAAAACTTCTTGCGAACCAAATCCGCGTGGTCTTTCTTCTGAAAGTAAAGCGTGCCTATCAGTTCGGTAAATTCAAGAGATTTATTGGCCGGCTCGTGAATAACAGGGATCACCCGTTGCCGCCTCTTCGCTGTGAATATCATAAAGAGTATGATGGTAATCATCGTCAGATACAAAGCCCAACGAAGCGGTTCATGTGCTAGAAAATAACGGAAAGGTGATTGCTGCACCTGTGCCGTTTCTTTCATGTACCCCTCCGTGCGAACGATGGGAAGCTTCCCCATCTGCGACAACAAACGGAAGATATAGGTTGCATTTTTGCCGTCCAACATTCCGTAATTGGTAAAAATCAAAGGAGTGGAAACTAAAATAACTTCTCCTTTCCCCCACCGACGGGACATTGCTACAGGCATATAAACAAGACTATCCGTTGTCAACGAGTCCGCCTCGGTTTCATACCGGAACTCATTCGACTCAAAAACTCTTTGTGCCAACACCCTTTCCGGAAGTGAATCTCCCCAAAAATAAGAGGAACACAACTGGGGATAAAAATAGAAAGTCTGACGGGGATAAACCGTCGAATCTCCTATCCAATGCAAGCTATCTTTTTTCAAAAATGAAGTTGCATATTTCTTCAAAGCCATCGGACTGAAGTAAGAATAGTAAGACCTGAACTGCAAGGTATCTTCCAAATATCTGCCGAACAAGGTACTCACCAACATGATCTTATCTCCGCGTTCCGCCATTTTCAACAGAGCGTTTACATCGACGTCCGACAATCGCAAATTATCAGAGATAACCAATATACCTCTGCGTTGCGTCGTATCTTCCTGTTCCAATTGATAGAGGCTTTTCCTCGAAAAAGTGTAGCCCTGTGGCAAAGAAGAAGACAATACGCTATCGAATACTGCACATCCGAAAGGTTGCTCGTCATGATGTCCGAAAGTGGGCTTCCACACAAAATTCTTCGGCAAATGATATTCTATTGCAAACATGATGAATAGAAAAGCGACAATAAAGACAATGAACCAGCGACTTCCTTTCATGCGACGCCTCCTTTCTCTATTTCTTCCTGCAAGACCTGCATTGTCCGGAAGAGTTCTTCCGTCGCCTCAAAGTTGCCATAACGTACCCGCAGGAAATGATTGGTCAGTTGCCTGAAAGCCGGTAGCCGGACTTCATTGATATACTGGGTAGGCGTTTTATAAAGTTGCCAGTCAATACGTTCAGCGTCACTAAGTTGTTTCAAAGTTTGCAGATAGAGCAAACGTACTGCTTCCCGGTAATTCTGACGGGAAAGCGCTTCCGCAATCCCTCCCGGAAAATCTACTCCGTAAATGGTGTCTTCTTCAACTGTATAAGGCAACACATTTTTATGCGAGACCATAAACAATTCCGGGCGTTTCCGATAGACAAACCAAACAATCAGCAACAAAAGAAGAATGGCAATACATACCAGAATAAGCCCTGAATACTCTTCAGCAAAATGACTGCCGAATATTTTGCGCAACAACTCCCCAAACTGCCGACTGATCCACTCAAAGACATTCATCTCCGGAGTAATCAGTTCACGGTTATAGTTGTATGCCGGATCAGACTGCCAGAGGGCAATCTGCGCCGTATCACAAACTAGTGTATCAGCCGGGGAAGTGAGATTCATCTAGTAGAGGTTTGGTTTAGAGTTTATCAAAATTGTCAATATCACTTTCTACCGTTATGCTGTCCACCACTTCCGATGCATGACCATACTGATAAACCAGACCGACGATACCGAATATAGCCGATAAGTAAGAACCATACAACATCAGGATAGAGAACAAATATTGCGCAAAGTTCAGTCCGACTGATGAAGAGGTTGCACCTCCGTCACTCATCGTAAAGATCATTTTTACAATATAGATCACATACCAGGGTATAGAAACGATTCCTTGTAACACACTGGCAATAATCCCCATCACAATTAAAATTAGAAAGACGCCTCCCCAGGTAGCAAATCCCAACCGGAATGTTTTTGCAAATGCCTCACCCAACGAAATGTCTTCAAATAAGTAGATGGGAGCCATTAATGCCAAAGGAACCATAAAGGCGAATAAAAGCGGGATGGTCAGAATGAGTGTGAAAGGTGTCAATACAGCCAATAAGACAATAAAGACCACCGCAAAGATGAATAAAAAGCTGCAGGCGATCCCCATCAAAAACAGTCTTTTAATATTACGGAGCAACAACGATTTTATATCGCCGAATACAACCCCGTTCAGGCGTTCTTCCCGTTCATTATACAATCGTACCATCGCATAAATCAAGGAAGTCATCAACAAAGCTCCCAAACATGAAAAAAAGATAACTCCTGCATAATTCAGTGCAAATGAAGGTCCCAGAGCAGCTAAAGGATTATCACTTATTCCTCCGGAGGCCTGCATAGCAGTAATATCTGTCATACTTCCCATTAAACCACTAAAGTTTGCGGCTTGAATTAAGCATATAGGGAGTATCAGATAAGTTGAATACTTAAACAATTGTTTCCAATTCTCTTTTATAAAATCAAAAGAAGCGTTCAACTTCTCACCGAAAGGACGTTTCACGTACATCGCAATCTTAGGTTTCTGTGATTCCATGTTTTTTTCTATTTGGTAAATAAATATAGTAGAATATAATAAATGCCAGAGAAGTGAATATCACGCCAAGCCTCAACACATCGGGAAGCTCTGTGTGCCGGGTAAGAAAACCTTCTATAAAGCCTGCCATAATGAACACCGGAACAGTGCCGATCACTATTTTCAAGCCTCGCTTCGCTCCTCTCCTAAAAGATTCCAGTCGGGAATAAGTGCCGGGAAACAGCCAGCCGTTGCCCAAAGCCAATCCGGCGGCACCGGCCACGATAATCGCCCAGATTTCAAGCGTTCCGTGCAACCAGATGGCAAGACTGGATTCCCACAACAAATCGTGTTGATAAAAGAATGTTTGAAAAGCTCCTACCATGATACCATTGGAGAGAAGCATATACCCTGTTCCAAAGCTGGTCAGCAATCCCATTGCAAAGCAGTTGAAAGAGACCATCACGTTATTAAGTGTAATGCCCAAGAACATCGGTACTTCGGAAGAACCATTATATACGGCCATCGGCTCACCATTGGCAATATTGTCGAGTGTCATATCCACATAACCGTTTCCCAATATCAGCCGGACAAAATCCGGGTCATTCGCTGCTGATAATACGCCGATTAATGCGCTGGCAACAAAAATCAAAAAGGAGGTCAGTAATTCGCGCCGTGCACCGTGCATGGTTCGTGGCACTTCCTGTGTCCAGAAGGTAATAATCCGTGTCCACTTCTCGCGTTTATTGCGGTAGATTTCGTTGTGCAACGCTGAAGCCAGATTATTCAGATAAATAGTAATACGGGAAGTTGGGAAATGTGTTTGGGCAAATGCCAGGTCAGCTGTCAAGTCCGTATACGCATCGGCTAGTTGGTCGGGGGACAGACTTGCCGCCCGCTCCACAACTTTCTCTGTCTCCTTCCATTTTTCAATGTTCCGACGAATAAACGTTACTTCTTTCATGCTTTTCAATAGATTTCGGATAAGTTTTGTCCGAAACCGGAAGCAAAAATAAGAGAATTATGATATATTTGCAACGGAATCCTAAAAATGTTTAACCTGAAATGGCAGAATCTACGATAATAACCGGACAATTCGTTCGTATCAGCCAAACGCCCGCCAGTATCGGCGAACGACTGATGGCTTTAATCATCGATTATTTTCTGATCGGGCTTTACATCTTGTCCACTATTACGCTCTTGTCTAAATTAAGTTTACCGTCAGGATTCAGTTTGTTCTTTTTTCTGTGCGTCGTTTATTTACCGATTCTCGGTTATTCTTTTCTTTGCGAGATGTTCAATCACGGACAGAGCTTTGGCAAAAAACTCATCAATATCCGTGTCGTAAAAGTAGACGGTTCTACTCCAAGCATCGGCTCTTATCTGTTACGATGGCTTCTTTTCCCAATTGATGGTCCCATCACAAGTGGCCTTGGACTTCTGGTCGTTTTATTGAATAAGAACAACCAACGATTAGGGGATCTAGCTGCCGGCACTATGGTAATTAAAGAGAAAAACTATCGTAAGATACATGTCAGCCTGGATGAATTCGACTATCTGACCCAAAATTATCATCCGGTATATCCCCAGTCGGCTGATTTATCTCTCGAACAAGTGAATGTAATTACCCGGACTTTGGAATCCAGCGAAAAAGACCGGGCAAGACGTATCACGGCACTTGCCAAAAAAGTACAGGAATTACTTTCCGTTACTCCCCGTGAGGGTAATCAAGAGAAATTTCTTCAGACGATACTTCGCGATTATCAGTATTATGCATTGGAAGAAATATAACCAGAATACGCTGTTTCAGACTATTCAGGCAAGGGATTATTCTCACTGTAGTGAGAATTAATTCTCATAGCAATGAGTATTTTTTCTCATTATAGTGAGAACTTTTTCTCATAGCATAAAACTGTTTGAGAAAAATCCCGCAAAAAAAAAGGGGTATACTCACAGAGCACACCCCTTATCTTAATTTTATCTGCAATGAGACCGGACGTCGTTTAGTCCACCTGTCCCAGAGAGTTTCCGTATTCCATTTCTCCCTGAACCACAAAGAGGACTTCTTCAGGATCGTATTCCCCTATTTCATCCTTTTTGGCTTCTTTTACAATGTAAGCCACAACCTCTTCCAAATCGATGTTGACATAGCCGTCTTCATCGGGTTGAGCGTCGAGAATGCCACTTTCAGAGTAATACTCGTCGATTAAATCGAGAAAATAATACAATTCATCGTCCGAGAACTTCTCTTTCAGTTCTTGAGGCAGATAGTTTTTGATAAACTCGATGGTCTTTTCGTCATCGGCATCTGCTAATAAAAAATCGTCTTCCAGTCCCATTTTTTTTAAGTATTAAGTGATAAGTATTAAGTATTATCGACTATAAAAGCTTCTTCACCTTTTCTGCGAATACCGGTTTGCCAACTGCACCTACCTGTTTGTCTACTATTTCACCGTTTTTGAAAAACAATACAGTAGGAATATTACGGATACCATATTCAGCAGCCATATCACCATTTTCGTCTACATCGCACTTACCGATGATTACTTGTCCTTCAAACTCCGCAGCCAATTCTTCAATGATAGGAGCCACCATCTTGCATGGGCCACACCAAGGAGCCCAAAAATCTACAACAACCGGTTTTCCTTCTGCAAGAACCTCTTTATAGTTGCTGTCTGTAATTTCTAAAGCCATTTTTTTAAGTATTAATTATTAAACGTTATTTCGTTAGCTTATTCTCGCCACAAATATAATCAATTTATATGAAATCCCAGTTCGGGACGTTCCTTTAAATATGTTATTAAATCCCGCCCCACTGAAAGCTTGATCGGACGGGAAATCAAATCAATTGACATGTGACTTACATCGGCATCATCCGTCACTTTAAAATACAGTTCCGTATTTCCCGGATGTTCCTTAGTCAAAGTGGCAAGTTCAGTAACCAAAGCCGAGTTCAAGACTGACAGAGGAATGATAATCGTGATCTTCTGCACCAGTTCTTCTTTCACATCGGGAAGAAGCTCCATAGAGGTGATTTTCACTTCCAATTCATCCTGCCGCCATTGTTTGGCTTGGCAACGAGCCTTAATATATAAGAAAGTTCCTTCGTTGAGGTATCCCTGATAAGTCACCCAGTCATTTCCCCAAAATGGGATTTCGGTAGAACCGGAATAATCTTCAATCTTGGCGATACCATACGGATTTCCATTCTTGCTGACCCCGCGACGAACACTAGTCACGATTCCTCCCATCGTTATTTCACGACCAACAAGTGCAGCTTTATCTTCCAAATCTGCCATACGGGTATTGCAGACGTGTTCCAACACGATAGAGAATTCATCCAACGGATGAGCGGAAAGATAAATACCTACCAAATCACGTTCGCGGTTCAAGCGATCGAGATCACTCCAACGTTCTACACCTTGAGGAATTTCAGGAGTTGCAACATCAATAACGTTTTCACCACCGAACAAAGAGTTGAAAGCAGCTGCCTTATCTGCCTGATAGCGGTTACCATAGCGCATCAATGTTTCCAGAAATACTTCACCCTTAGAATTTACAGCAAAGTATTGCTCCCGCTTCAGTTCAGGGAAACTATCAAACCCTCCGGCTAATGCCAGACACTCCATATTCTTCTTGTTGCAGGCATTCAGATTGACACGTTGCACAAAGTCGAATATACCGAGGAAAGGACCATTCTTACTACGTTCCTCCATAATGCTATGGACAGCAGCTTCACCCACACCTTTGACAGCCCCTAGTCCAAAACGGATATTACCATCATGATTTACTGTAAACTTCAAGTTACTTTCGTTTACATCCGGTCCCAGCGTCTGAATACCCATTGCCTTACATTCGTCCATCAGTTTCGTAATATCGGTAATGTTCGACAAGCTTCGGCTCATCACAGCAGCCATATATTCAGGAGGATAATTAGCTTTTAGATAGGCGGTTTGGTAAGCTACCCACGAATAACAAGTAGCATGTGATTTATTGAAAGCGTATGACGCAAACTTTTCCCAGTCGGTCCAGATTTTTTCAAGAACTTTCGGGTCATGCCCATTCTTACGCCCACCTTCAATAAATTTAGGTTTCATGTGGTCCAGCTTGTCACGCAGCTTCTTACCCATCGCTTTACGGAGTGCATCAGACTCACCGCGGGTAAAGTCCGCCAATAAGCGCGACAGAAGCATCACCTGTTCCTGATAAACCGTAATACCATACGTATCCTTCAAGTATTTCTCCATTACCGGAATATCATACTCAATCGGCTTACGCCCATGTTTACGGTCGATAAAATCAGGTATATAATCCATCGGCCCCGGACGATAAAGGGCATTCATGGCAATCAAATCTTCGAATGTAGAAGGCTGCAATTCGCGCAGGTACTTCTGCATGCCGGCAGATTCAAACTGGAATGTACCAATCGTCCGTCCGTCACTATATAATTTATAAGTAGCCGGATCGCAGATGTCTATCGCATCGACATCTACTTCAACATTACGGCTTAAACGGATATTTTCAACGGCCTCTTTGATAATAGACAAAGTTTTCAGACCAAGGAAGTCCATCTTAATCAATCCGGTATCTTCAATCACCGAACCTTCATACTGGGTAACAAGCATTTTTTCGCCCGTTTCCTTATCATCAGCAGTGCTGACAGGTACCCAGTCGGTGATATCGTCACGACAGATAATCGTACCACAAGCATGTACACCTGTACCACGTACGTTACCTTCGAGCATCTTAGCGTACTTGATCGTATCCCGTACCAACGGATCGGATGATGCTTCCGCAGCTTGTAGTTCGGGAACATATTCAATCGCATTCCGCAAGTTCAGTTTCTTATCAGGAATCTTATCCGGCACTAATTTAGCCAATCGGTCAGACTCCGATAGAGGCAGCTTTTGCACACGGGCAACATCCTTGATAGCTAACTTGGTAGCCATTGTACCATAAGTGATGATATGAGCTACTTTTTCCTGACCATATTTATTCGTTACCCAACGAAGTACCTCTCCACGACCGTCATCATCAAAGTCCACATCGATATCGGGCAAGGAGATACGGTCCGGATTCAAGAAACGCTCAAACAGCAAATCGTACTGGATAGGGTCGATTTTCGTAATTCCCAGACAATAGGCCACCGCCGAACCGGCAGCTGAACCACGTCCCGGACCGACCGACACACCCAATTCCTTACGTGCCGCATTGATAAAGTCCTGTACAATCAAGAAGTATCCTGGGAAACCCATCGTTTTCATGATATACAGTTCGAAGTTCATTCGCTCTTTGACTTCTTCCGACAGAGGTTCACCATAAATTCTCTTAGCTCCGTCAAAAGCTAGTTTCGCCAAGTAATCTCCTTCAAGTTTAATACGATAGAGTTTATCATAGCCACCCAAGCGTTTGATTTTCGCTTTCGCATCCTCTTCACTCAATACCACATTACCGTGCTCATCTTGAGTAAACTCATCAAACAGGTCTTTTTCCGTAAACTTCGCCCGATAGCCTTCTTCCGTCCCAAAATCTTCGGGAATAGCAAAAGTAGGCATGATAGGTGCATGGTCGATGGAGTAATATTCTACCTTGTCAAGAATCTCCAGCGTATTGCTCAACGCTTCGGGAACGTCGGCAAAGAGTTCGTTCATCTCTTCGCGTGTCTTCATCCATTCCTGTTTGGTATAAAGCATACGGCTAGGATCATCCAAATCCTTACCGGTACTCAAACAGATCAAACGGTCGTGCGCTTCCGCATTCTCTTCATCTACAAAGTGAACATCATTCGTACAAATCAGTTTGACATTGAACTTCTTAGCATATTCAATCAGATATTTGTTCACATTTACCTGCAACGGATAACATTCGTGATTGGCACGGGGAACAGTCGCTTTATGGCGCTGCATCTCCAGGTAATAATCATCCCTGAACAGGTTCTTATACCATTGTATGGCTTCTTCAGCTTCTGCAAATTGCCCGGCAGTAATCCGTTTCGGCACTTCACCACCAAGACAGGCCGAACAGACAATAAGTCCTTCGTGATATTTTTCCAGTTCGCTACGGTCAGTACGCGGGCGCATATAATATCCGCGTGTCCATGCGTGCGATACTAATTTAATAAGATTATGATAACCTTTTTCATTCTTAGCCAATACAATCAAGTGATAACCACTTTGGTCGGGCTTACCTTCTTTTAAGTCCATAGTGCGGCGCGCAACATACATTTCACAACCGATGACAGGTTTGAAAAGCTTGTTTTCCGCTTCCACTATCTTAGCTTTGCAGGCAGCAATCTCCGCTTCTTTATCTGCGCACTCTATTGTGCCAGCCTCAATTCCTGCAATTCGCTTCTTCAGGTCTTTGACTTCACCTTTCGGACCGCTGTTCTTTTTATTAACGTAGTTCGTAAATTCCTTAATACCGAACATATTTCCATGATCGGTCACGGCAATACCCTTCATCCCATTTTGCATGGCTTTATCGACCAGACGAGCTACACTAGCCTGACCATCCAACAGAGAATATTGAGTATGGACATGTAAATGAACGAAATCCTGCATAATGATAAGTAGTTAATTTGAAGGCATAAAATTACTACCTCTTGGGTTATAAACAAAAATAATCCTCAAAAAGTTATCAACATTCGCATTTCTATGCTCATTTACTTGCTGATTTTTTAAATTAAGTATATTTTTGCAGACAATATCATTAAACAGCATTCATGGGCCGACTAAAGAAATTGAAGAAAATACGTATTCACCGCGAAGGAACACATATATTATGGGCAAGCTTTTTGCTATTGCTATTGATTAATGCAGCTCTTTATTGGGGAATCGATTGCAAAATACCTTTTTATGTGGTAGCAGTAGCGAGTATAGCAGTCTATCTGCTGATGGTGAATTTCTTTCGATGTCCGATCCGTCTCTTCGGGCAGGACACTGAAAAGATTGTCGTAGCACCCGCCGATGGAAAAATCGTCGTCATCGAAGAAGTGGATGAAAACGAATATTTCCATGACCGCCGCTTAATGGTATCTATTTTTATGAGCATCGTGAATGTACATGCCAACTGGTATCCGGTAGATGGTACTATTAAAAAGGTAGCACATCATAATGGCAATTTTATGAAAGCATGGCTGCCGAAAGCCAGCACAGAAAACGAACGTTCTACGGTAGTGATCGAAACTCCGGAAGGAGTGGAAATACTCACCCGGCAAATCGCCGGAGCAGTGGCACGCCGTATTGTCACCTACGCTGAAGTAGGAGAAGAATGTTATATTGACGAACACATGGGATTTATCAAATTCGGTTCCCGCGTGGATGTGTATTTACCCATTGGCACGGAGATTTGTGTCAAAATGGGACAATTAACGACCGGTAACCAAACGGTTATCGCCAAACTTAAATAATTCTGTCACAATGACAAACGTTATTAAAAATAGTATTCCGAATACCGTAACCTGCCTGAACCTTTTCTCCGGTTGTATTGCTTGCGTCATGGCTTTTGAAGCAAAATATGAACTGGCTCTACTTTTCATCGCTTTAAGTTCTATTTTTGATTTCTTTGACGGATTGTTGGCTCGTGCACTCAATGCACATTCCATTATCGGAAAAGACCTGGATTCATTGGCAGATGATGTCAGCTTCGGAGTTGCTCCCTCACTGATCGTATTCTCCTTGTTCAAAGAAATGTACTATCCGGCAAATATGGAGTTCATCGCTCCTTATCTACCCTATTTGGCATTCTTGATTTCTGTTTTTTCGGCCTTGCGCCTAGCTAAATTCAACAATGACACACGGCAGACCAGCTCTTTTGTCGGACTCCCAGTACCAGCCAATGCTCTGTTTTGGGGCTCATTAGTGGCAGGGGCACATGACTTCCTGATATCAGACAACTGCCATCCTGTCTACCTTCTTATACTTGTCTGTCTGTTTTCCGGACTACTGGTATCAGAAATACCGATGTTTTCTTTGAAATTTAAAAACCTGTCATGGAATGACAACAAAATCAGTTTTATATTCCTGATTATCTGCATTCCTCTTCTTCTATTTCTTGGAATTAGCAGTTTTGCCGCCATTATTGTATGGTATATTTTACTTTCACTTTTTACAAGAAAAAGTAAATAAACAATCTCTTGGCACGTTTGTTGTACTATGAGTTTTATCAAAGTAACAACATAAAAATCATAGTCCGATGCATATACTTTTATTCATACTCATTTTTATCATTGCCATTTTCGTATTTGGCCTTTCTATTGTCGGCTTCATACTAAGAACGATTTTCGGATTAGGACGTAGTTCTTCTTCATCCCGCCCGAAACAAACGGAATCAGGACGTACAAGCCAACAAAGCTATAACCAAACGAATCGCCGTTCAAATGATGATGAAGAAGAAATATATTCCGAGAATGTTCCGGAGAAAAGACATAAAAAAATATTCACCCAGGATGATGGCGAATATGTAGATTTTGAGGAAATCAAATAGCCATTACACTGCTTTCATTTCCGTTTCGCTGCAAAAAACTCTTTCATTAGTGCAGCGCATTCGTCAGCCATTATCCCTTTTACAACCACTGTTTTAGGATGTAGAGCCGAACCGGCATATTTCTGATAGCCGCGTTTTTCATCTTCGGCACCAAACACAAGCTTGCCTGTTTGTGCCCAAGCAATAGCCCCTGCGCACATCACGCAAGGCTCAACGGTGACATACAGGGTACATTCGTTCAAATACTTACCACCAAGCACGTTGGCAGCAGCTGTAATAGCCTGCATCTCGGCGTGAGCCGTTACATCATTCAATGTTTCTGTGAGATTATGGGCACGCGCAATAATCCGCTCTTTACAAACCACAACAGCTCCAACGGGAACTTCTCCCCGCTCGGCAGCCTTACCTGCCTCTATCAAAGCCTGTTTCATGAAGTAAATATCGTCTAGCATTCCCCTCTTTAATTTTTAATTTTCAACTATCGCCTCATATCATGTTCACCAAAAAGGGTGGGATAATCTTCTTCCATATTCTTATGAATAAACATGAGAATTGTTTCACGAAGCCAACGTGACTTGTTCGTTATCTTATATTTCTCAAGATAACGATCTACAATCAGCTGTTCTTCGTCGCTCAATAAAATGCTCATCCGTCGTTCCCTTTTGGTACACTCGACATGCATTTTCAGGCACTTCTTACTCCTTTTTCTCATATCTTCTGCAAAATTACTTTTACTTCTGTAAAAACAAAGAATAAAAGCAGTAAATTTGCAAAAAAAGATGGCTGAACATAATGATTTAGGAAAATCCGGAGAAAATGCCGCCGTAGCTTATCTTGAGCAGAAAGGTTATCTTATTCGTGACCGGAATTGGAGAAAAGGACATTTCGAACTGGACATTGTAGCCGCAAAAGACAATGAACTGATTGTAGTAGAAGTGAAGACGCGCAGTGACACTCTGTTTGCGGCCCCGGAAGATGCTGTAGATTTACCCAAAATAAAACGTACAGTACGTGCAGCAGATGCCTATATCAGATTGTTTCAGATTGACACTCCTGTACGCTTCGATATCATCACTGTAGTAGGCAACGACGGGAACTTCAAGGTTGAACACATAGAGGAAGCGTTTTATCCTCCTTTATATTAAAGAATGCTGTGGCTTTACATATTCATCATTATAAAAGCCGTGAAATTCGTGCAATCTGCGCTTAAATTTATGATATAAACTAATTATGAAAACATACTATAATTATTAATTTATTATGAATGTAGAAACTGTCAGAGAATACTGCTTGAACAAGAAAGGAGTCACCGAATCTTTTCCTTTCGATGATGTATCACTAGTTGTAAAGGTTATGAACAAGATGTTTGCTCTCATTGACCTGGAAGAAGCTAATCACATCGCACTAAAATGTGATCCGGAAAAAGCAATCGAATTGCGTGAACATTATTCGGGAATTGAAGGGGCTTATCATTTTAATAAAAAGTACTGGAATAGTGTCCGCTTTGACAGTGACGTAGACGATAAATTGATGAAAGAGCTTATTGACCACTCTTATGATGAGGTAATCAAGAAATTTACTAAAAAGTTACGCGCAGAATATGATGCCCTCCCCTGATACATTCCCGGTTCCATTGATTCATATCAACGAGACGAACTCTACCAACAATTATCTGCAATCTCTCTGTTCTGAACAGAAAGTGGAGGAACTAACTGTCGTTGTCGCCGATTTTCAGACTTCCGGTCGGGGACAGCGTGGAAATTCGTGGGAATCAGCTCCTGGCAAGAATCTTCTTTTCAGCACCGTTATCTTCCCCGGGTTTTTGGAAGCACGACGTCAGTTTCTTATTTCACAGATTATATCTTTAGCTATTAAAGAAGAATTGGATACCTATACCACCGACATTTCTATCAAATGGCCGAATGATATTTATTGGAAAGAAAAAAAAATATGTGGGATGTTGATAGAAAACGATCTGATGGGGCGGAATATCAGTCAGAGCATTGCAGGCATCGGAATTAATATTAATCAGGAGATATTTCACAGTTCTGCTCCTAACCCCGTTTCACTGCTACAAATCACAGAAGAAGAGCATGATCTATTTGAAATACTGAAAAATATCATGCTGCGTATCCAATCTTATTATAGCTTGCTCAAAAAAGGCGATACGCCATCAATAGCCTGTCAATATGAAAAATCTCTTTTCAGAAGGGAAGGGATGCATCGATATAAAGATGCCAATGGAGAATTTCTTGCACGAATCGTTTGTGTAGAACCTGAAGGAAAGTTGATATTAGAAGATGAGAAGCTGATTAAAAGAGGGTATATGTTTAAGGAAGTAGAATATTTACTGAAATAATTATCACTTAACAAACTATTACTGTTACAATGTGTTGAAAAAATAAATATATTTGTGATTAACAACCTGATTAAAAATGAGAAAGATGATAAAAGCAAACTTCAGTTTAAATATATGGATAGGGATATTTCTTTGTTTACTTATCGTGTCTTGTTCCGATGATAACGATGATTCGATAAAAGGAAACGACGATAATACAGACATTAGCATAAATCATTGGATAGAGAAGAAATTGCGCAACGACTATTTATGGTATAGCGAGTTACCAGCGACTAATAAAATAGATTACACTGCCGACCCTGAAGCTTTTTTTTATTCGTTACTCAGCCTAAAAGATGGTAAAACAAGAAATGGAAAACACCTCTACTATTATTCTTACATGAAAAAAAATAAAGGTTATAAGACACGTACCAGTATTGATGCAGACAATACTTATGGGATGGAATTTACACTGTTTAGTGTAGTAGATAGAAATAACAAGCCTTTAGGATATTATTATGCACGAGTTTTGTATATTCTACCTGATAGTCCTGCAGATAAAGCTGGTTTGGAGCGAGGAGATTGGATTATAGGTATAAATGGAAAAAATAATATAAAAGAAGGAAATTACAAAACTTTATTCAGTGGTTCTGCCACCCAATGGACTATAACTCATAATGAAACGACTAAAACAATTGACATAGAAGCTTCTACGGCAGTCGAAGATAATCCGTTATATTATCATGATGTATTAACCGTTGGAGATAAAAAAATAGGTTATTTAGTTTACAATCATTTCACTCCCGGTCCAAAGGGGGTAGAGGATCGTACTTATGACGAAGAAATGAAAACTATATTTGCGGATTTCCAGTCAAGAGGCGTGAATGAATTTGTCTTAGATTTACGTTATAATGGAGGTGGTTATGAACATTCTGCCAATATGTTAGCCGGACTTTTGATTCCCGAAGAGTCTAAAGATAATGTTTTTGGTATTTTTTCCAACAATAAAGGAAAAGTGACGCATACCAGATATTTCAATACAGAAACAAAAGGAACGGCAGGTTATTTGAAACTTAATTCCAATCGGATTTACATCTTGACAAGTGAAAACACTGCATCATCTTCAGAGTTAGTTATCAGCAGTTTGGAGCCTTTTATGAATATCGTGCTCATCGGTCAATTGACAGAAGGAAAAAATGTCGGAATGCAGGAATATTCAGATGACAAATATGAATGGGCATATTGGCCTATTACTACAAGGGTTACCAATGCTATAAATTCAGACTACAGTGCAGGCTTTACACCCGATTACGATTGGAACGAGTTTAATTTATCCCAAAATCCAGAAGACACTTTACTTCCTTTAGGCGATTCTAATGAATTCATGCTAAATAAAGCTATTACTCTGATAACAGGAACCCATAGAAAAACAAGAAATATGACTATATTATCCCAAACAATATTAAGAGGTCAACCTGTATATCAATCGATAGATCGTCATACAACAGGTGGAGTACTACTTTGTCCAATTGAGATGGAATGAAAAAGTACCTCGAAAAAAATCAAAGAGGTGAACCGCTTAGCGATTCACCTCTTTTTCTATCCTCAATATCTTATCCAATGTCTTTTGAGCTTCTGTTGATGGAAAACGCAGAATCACTTTCTGCAAAGAGTTACGCGCTTTCTCATACCGGGTAGTGAACAACTTCGATAATCCATCCCGGTAGCGGGCATACTGCATTTTAGTGGGAGAAGAAAGTTTTTTATAATCCATCTCCAACTTTTTCTTCTCCTGTTCTGCTGTCAAATAATAATAGTTTCCTAAAAAGATATTAGCCGCCAGATTATCCGCCTCAAGTTGCAATATTTTTTCGTACATACGCAAAGCATCTTTCTCCTGCCCACGACATACCTGCATTTCTGCGCAAGCTTCCAAACAATCTACATTATTAGGAGTCTTTTGCAGTAATTCCTTGTAAAATAAATAGGCTTTATCGTAATTCCGATTCTCTTTATAGGCAAGCGCTAATTCTGTAGCCAGTTTGGAGCTAATTTCACTGTTCTTGTCTACATTCGTCCAATAATACATTTCCGTACGGTCTATATTCAGAGCGATAGTCTGCCGGAAATAGCTCACAGCCTGCCCATTCTGCCCTGCCTCAATGGCAGCAGACACTTTTTGTAACATCTCATCAACCGACTGCGCATTCAGCACCAGCGGCAATGAAAATAAAGAGATAAGAAAAATAGTTAAGGTCCTCATAATCCATCTGATTGCTATTTAGTTCGTGACACACAAAGATACAATAAAAAAATAAAAAATGTACCTTTGTTCGCGAAAAGAACAATCAAATTGATAAAAGTGTTTTTATACAATGACAGATAAAAAAAAATCCTCCGTAAACAGACGAATATTACAGATAGCCATCCCATCGATTATATCGAATATTACCGTTCCGCTACTGGGACTTATCGATGTCACGATTGTAGGACATCTCGGTTCTCCGGCGTACATTGGAGCCATTGCAGTAGGGGGAATGTTATTCAATATTATCTACTGGATTTTTGGATTCCTGCGCATGGGAACAAGCGGAATGACTTCACAAGCGTACGGTCAGCATGATTTAAACGAAATCACCCGGTTACTACTACGTTCTGTTGGAGTAGGATTATTTATAGCACTTTGCCTGTTGATACTCCAATACCCTATCCTGAAACTGGCATTTACACTGATACAAACCACACCGGAGGTCAAGCAACTGGCAACAACCTATTTCTACATCTGCATTTGGGGAGCTCCTGCCACATTAGGGCTTTATGGATTCGCCGGCTGGTTTATCGGGATGCAGAATTCACGTTTTCCCATGTATATCGCTATCACTCAAAATATTGTCAACATTGTAGCCAGTCTATGTTTTGTCTACTTATTGGACATGAAAGTAGCAGGAGTGGCAACAGGGACTTTAATTGCCCAATATGCAGGTTTCTTCATGGCTATTTTGTTATACATGCGTTACTATAGTGCGCTTAAAAAACGAATCGTGTGGAAAGAAATCATACAGAAACAAGCCATGTACCGTTTCTTTCAAGTCAACCGGGACATATTCTTCCGTACCCTCTGCCTTGTTATAGTCACTATGTTTTTTACCTCTGCAGGGGCCGCCCAAGGAGAAATCGTATTAGCCGTGAACACCTTGCTCATGCAATTATTTACCTTATTTTCGTACATTATGGACGGATTCGCTTATGCCGGTGAAGCACTGGCCGGCCGTTACATTGGTGCCAAAAACCAAACAGGCTTACGTAACACAGTACATCATCTTTTCTATTGGGGGTTCGGTCTTTCACTGGTATTCACGATTCTCTATACAGCTGGCGGAAAAGAATTCCTGGGATTACTAACCAATGACACTTCAGTAATCAGCGCTTCAGACACTTATTTTTACTGGGCACTCATTATTCCGTTAGCCGGTTTCTCCGCTTTCTTATGGGATGGCATTTTTATCGGTGCCACTGCTACCCGGCAGATGCTTTACTCCATGTTAGTTGCCTCTGCCAGCTTCTTTGGAGTCTATTACGCTTTCCATCCCCTTTTAGGAAATCATGCCCTGTGGCTGGCTTTTCTCGTTTATCTTTCATTGCGGGGAATTGTACAAACCCTTTTGGGAAGACAAATAATGAAAAAAGTAATCATATCCCAGTGAGGCTATCCGATAAATTATCTCTATATTTGCGGCAAACAATAAAAAGCAAAAGGTATGGCAAAGTATAAAAGAATCTTACTAAAGCTTAGTGGAGAGAGCTTAATGGGCGAAAAGCAATATGGCATTGATGAAAAAAGACTGGCAGAATATGCTGAACAAATCAAAGAAATCCACCAGCAAGGGGTACAGATTGGTATCGTTATCGGAGGAGGCAATATATTTCGCGGACTAAGCGGAGCCAATAAAGGTTTTGATCGTGTGAAAGGAGACCAAATGGGAATGTTGGCTACCGTAATCAACAGTCTCGCTCTAAGTTCTGCTCTTGTGGCTACCGGTGTAAAGGCACGTGTGTTGACAGCAGTCCGGATGGAACCTATCGGTGAATTCTACAGTAAATGGAAAGCTATCGAATGTATGGAGAACGGCGAAGTAGTCATTATGTCCGCTGGAACGGGAAATCCTTTCTTTACTACTGACACCGGTTCTTCACTTAGAGGCATAGAAATCGAAGCAGACGTTATGCTGAAAGGTACTCGTGTAGATGGTATTTACACAGCTGATCCCGAAAAAGATCCTACCGCTACCAAATTCGACGATATTACATACGATGAGGTACTGAAACGCGGTCTGAAAGTCATGGATTTGACAGCGACTTGTATGTGTAAAGAAAACAATCTGCCAATCGTCGTATTTGATATGGACACAGTAGGCAACTTAAAGAAGGTTATCAGTGGAGAAGAGATAGGTACGTTAGTACATAACTAATATTTCACTACCGATATTCATTTGTCTATCAGATGATATTCTACTCTGATAAGACATTGATTATTCATTTAGAAATAAGAAGTGCGAATTTAGCAGGATAGCTTTAACCAAAACTAATCCTGTAAAATTCGCACCTTGTTTTTCCTCTCAAATATTATATAGAAACAAACACCTATTTATCAAAATACTGAATCAAATCATACGCATTAAAATTCAATTCGCGGGCAAAGAAAGATAAATAAGGAAAGAGTTGATAAGAATTATCATAAAGACCTTTATTAGCAGGTTTCGACGAATTATCCGTACCATCATCATCCTGATATTTGAACCAATGCCATCCGATACAATTCTTAGCTTCAAGCAATCCTAATGTAAAATGCTGATAAGCATAAGCTCTCTCGTTTTGTGTAGGGACAGAATATCCGGCTCCCGACTGGTTATTCAGATCAGAGTCCTCCACCCCTTTCGTATAAAACTCACTTACAAGAAACGGTTTGTCCGCCCAATTAGCCCAATCAGCAATCGCTGTTGTCAGTTCAGGACTCCAACGGCTATAATAGTTGATAGAAATAACATCACAATATTTTCCGGCAGCTCTCACTACTCCTTCCATATATTTAGGAGTTCCATGTAATCTTGTTCCCAGATAAAGCAACTTATCATCTACTTTCTTCACTGCCTCTTTCACTGCTTTATAATATTTCTCTGCTACAATCCCGGCAAACTCATTATTCAAGTCATCCGTCACATTTTGCGTACCTTTAGAATCCATAAAAGCTTTCGCCGCAACATAAGCCGGATCACTTGAGTTACTGATAGCCAGAAAACGATCTAAAATCCGAGAACTGTTTGAAGAGAAGTTTATCTCATTATCAGAAAAGAAACCTAACACATTAGGATCCCGCAAATAATCTGCGAAAGCACTACCTGCCAAATATGATTCACACCATTCACTCCATCCATTATAAAACACAAGACCTGCCGCGTTATCATCGCTTCCTCCGGGATAACTATAAGACTTCGCACTCTTGAACTGGCTTAGAAAAGCAAATGAAGGCGCCAAAGTTAACGGACTGCTCGGATTGGAAGCATTATGAGTCTGAATCAGTGAATAAGTTCCTGTGCAGAAAGCACCTGTACCGTGAAAGCCGATCTCACTCAATTCACGTTGAGTAATAGATAACCATTTCTCATCAGTTCCAAACCTGCTATTCCAGGCCGTTTTATTACGACTGGAAGTTCCCTTACGCAAAGAAGTCGCACTACGTTCCAGATGCAGACAACCTTCCGGATCAACCAACCACCAACGTCCGTCTATTTTCTTCGTATAAAATCTTCCCGTAGCCGCCTGTTTCGGAAGCGTAGTCGAACTTCCGTATTTATTAACCGACTCCTGATACGCTTTCAACGTTTTAATAGCCGGTTTATACCCGTCCATATACGCAATAATACGTGTATTCTCTGTTTTCCAACTGGATATAGGCGGATAAGCACTGGAATACTTAACACTGATAGGGCGATACATATTGGCATTTAATGACGGAGTATACATCACAGAAGCTCCGGGAGCAGGCAAATCCTCCGGATATTCCGACTCTACATCTCCCCCTCCCATCACTATGTCAGGAGGCATAAAATTAGGATCTTTATCATCATCATCCGTACAAGACACCATAGGAATAGAACTTATAAACAGAAAAGTTCCCAATATAAATAGTTTTTTCATGGTATGTATTTTATTTATTATTAGTTGATTGTTGGTCGAACCAGTCAGCCAAACGATAAGCGTTGATATTCAATTCTTTCATAGCATCGGCCAACGGTTTATAAAGATTGTATTCATTATCTACCAGCCCTTTGTTAGAGTCCAGATTCGAAGGATCTACCCCTTTTGCCGTCGGATCATTATCCTGATAACGGAACCAATGCCATCCGACACAATTCCCACTTTCCAATAATCCTAAAACAAAATGCTGGTAGGCATATCCACGTTCCTGCTGGGTTTGAACGGTAAAACCTGCCCCTGTTGTGTTTGCCAGCCCGGAATCCATTCCTTTCGTATAAAATTCCGTGATGATGAAAGGTTTTTGAGCCCATTCGCCCCAATGCTTCATGGTCTTCTCACTCGGTGTCCATGCACCATAGTAGTTAATAGCAACGACATCACAATACCTGCCTGCCGCTTCCACAATCTGGCGGACAAACTTAGGTTTTCCATGTAGACGACTACCTAAATAAAGGTGATTGGGATCATACTTCCGAATCGCTTCCGACACCACTTTATAGTATCGTTCCGCTACTACCCCCGCAAACTCTTCCCGATGTTCGTCCGTAATTTGCTGCAAAGTAATACCCTGCTGTTTCAACCAGGATTCTGCATACAATCTTCCCGGATCATTGGGATTCTTCAAAGTCAGATACCCCTCCAGATTCTTCGGCCCGAACGGCAGTTCATTATCCGAAAAATAGCCGATGATATTTTTATCCGTTTTATTTGCGACCAGTTTTTGTGCCATCTCATCGCAATAGGTTTCGAACTCTGGGTCAAAAACGAAAATACACTGATTAGGATATCCCGTATTACCAGGTAACTGATAAGTTCCTCCTCGTTTCTTCCCATATCCACTCATCAAGTTCAGAATGATTGAGCGAGTCAGTACCTCCTTATGAGAGGCATTGTAAGAGGCAATAGCTTCTTCATTACTCCAGGAGCCGGCCCCGGAAAAGCCCAGCGAATGAATCATCCGTGCCGTTCCTTCGATCCATTTTTCCTCCGTACCGAATTTGTCCAGCATTGCTTGTTTATTGCGTTCGGAAGTACCTAAACGTACTCCTACCACCACTTTCTGCAAATGCCGATACCCATCGGGATCAATCATCCACCATCGATCTCCGGTACGTTCTACCCTGAAAAATCCTGTAGCCCGATGCCTGGGAGCATCCAAATCACTTCCATACTTATTCACACGTACTTTGCCAGTAGGTTTGAACCCATCCAATTGAACAATAGTACGGGTATCATACTCTTTCCAGGGAAGATCTTTCTGTCCTTTCACCCACGGACGGGCAGTGACCTTAAATGTGCTTCCCTGCGCATAACCAAACTGGGATAACAGCAGTAAAAACAATATAACTATACTATTTTTCATCATCTAATATTCTTTTACGATTCGTATTGCATTTAAAATAGGCACAGATTCCACCGCTCCAAAACGAACGACAAGCCCCTTTCCTTGTGAAACCGGAACAATATATTTCTTAATAACCGCACGTTCGGAACCGTATTCTTCTGCAATATTCAGTTGTTTGGCAACAGATACTCCATTTATATCCACAGAAAATACCCGGTTAATATAGTCCTCCCTCACCACATCATTTCCTAAATTATACACCAAAGCCTCTCTTTTATTTTCAGAAGTAAGTTCTGTCCAATATAAATATACAGCATAAACACCATCCGGTACATCTGCCTTAAAAGCCTCAATGCCTACTCTCTGTGTCTGGAAGACAGGATCCTGATCCGTCCCCAGTATATCTGTATCGCTGGCAGGCAAAGAGCCATAACGAGTTTTGTTCGGAGCCACTTCCCCACCAATATATCCCCATGAACCTTCTGCATAAGCCTGTTCGGGTATCCAGCACATCTCTGCTATCCGGTCCTCAAAATAGCGTCGAGCACCCAGTAGTACATTGATTTCCGTAAAGCCATTCTTCACATTGACACATTTAAAATCACAGACATACTGGTCACGATATTCACGTCCCTCCTTTTCAATCACAGCATCCACCACATTCTTTCCGTTTACAAAAGGAATGTCCACGGAAACCACCTTATCTGCTACCGGATATACTCCCAAACTTTTTCCATTCAAAAAGACCTCCACCTTATCCGCGTTAGTATAAACTTTCAGCGGTTGCGTACAACTCTTTCCATCCCGACTGGCTCCTGCCCTATTCTTCCAAGATTTAGAAGCAATATGCAGGACAGGTGACTCTTTCAGATAAGCCTGATAAAGATAATATCCGTCCTTACGTTCTCTATCCGTACTTACCAACCCTTTATTGTTCACATGAGGCATAGCATTTCTTCTGGCTTCGGAATAAAAATCATTCAAATTCCAGACCATAGCCCCCACGATATAATCCCTTTTTAGAATTTCAGGCAAATAATGTTCATGATAGACAGAGCCGAACTCACAACTAAAATCAAACCGCACCGGCGAAAAAGAGTGAATACGAGTATCTACATCCGCCCCATATTCGGTAATAAGCAACGGTTTATGAGGAAACTCCTTGTGAAGTTCTTCCAGTTTCTCTTCAAATCCGCCCAAATTACCACCATACCATCCATTATAAAGATTAAATCCCAATAACATCGGCAATTCAGTAATCCCTGCTTCCTGATAGATTTGGGAAGCAGAATGACAAGGCAACATGGTATAGCGTTCCGAGTCCAGACTTCTGATCTGTGCCTCAACAGCCGAAGCTATTTGATGAAGAAACTTCATATATTCCGCCCGTTCTTTCTTGTTGTCAGGATTAAAGGGAGGACGCAAAAGCACTTCATTCATGTAAGCCCAAATGATGACAGACGGATAATTATAGTTCTGACAAACCATTTCCGTAGCCTGCTCCACACAGTTGTCCATAAACGCCTTACTTTGAGTAATAGCATTTACAATCGGAATTTCAACCGAAGTCAACAGCCCCAACTTATCACACATCTGCATCACAACCGGATCTTGCGGATAATGAGCCACTCGCAGGAAATTACTTCCCATATCCTTACTCAACTGTATATCCCGGATATGCATTTCATCCCGCAAGGCATTCCCCATTCCTTTGTAATCCTGATGCCGGCTGGTACCAATCAATTTCCGATATTTCCCGTTCAGGAAAAAACCTTTCTCCGCATCAAAATGATATTCACGGATTCCCAGCGGATTAACAACGCAATCGAGAACTTCTCCCTTTTTATTCTTCAAACGGCTATACACCTTATATAAATAAGGAGAATCAACATCCCACCGTTTGGGTTGCGCAATAGTCATCAACGCTTCAAAGGCTACATTCTTCTCTCCTGCCTTCACATTCACTTTCTTTGCGGAAAGTGCCACTCTATTACCGTCTGCATCCAAAATCTCCGTTTCAAGAATCAATGCCTGATTACTTTTCAAAGCATTGGACAAGAATGTTTTTGCACACACTTCCGCTTGAGCATCTGTTATCCCAACAGTTTTGAGATATACTCCACTGGAAGCATAATGGGTGGTAGATAGCTGCACGGGCGAAGTATACACCAGATAAACATCCCGATAAAGTCCGCCGAAGAAAGTGAAATCCGCCGAAAGAGGAGCAATATCCAGATTATAAGAGTTGTCAACACTCACTGCCACCAAATTGCGTCCGGTATGAACATAGTCAGTCACATCAAACGTAAAAGCAGAATAACCACCTTTATGATTCCCTACCAACTTTCCATTCACAAATACATTTGTCTCCTGATTGGCTCCTTCAAAACAAAGATAAACTCTTTGACCTGCAATCAGTTCCTCCACTGTCACGGCTTTCCTGTACCAGCCTTTTCCCCGGAAATAACCGGGGATTTCATCTTCTGCATCTTTTGCATTCCAAGTATGAGGAATGGAAACGTCAGTCCAACCGGACACATCAAAGTCAGCAGTGGACGCGTCTCCCTCAAAGAGGGAGAACTTCCAACCATCGTTGATCGTTTGCGTCACACGCTGACCGCAGACCGTGCCGGCAACAATCAATAACAAGCAGGCTAAGATTATTTTTCTATATACCTTATACATACCTAATACCATTATTTCGAGATTGAACGGACTGCACGAATATATCTTAAAGAACTCTTTTTAGAGGTTGCACTGCTCCAAGATATAGGCTTTCCAAAACGTACATAAAATCCATTCACACCATTCGAAGCCTCACGACAAGCCCAATATGTATCTCCTGTAGAAGATGACACAGCCTCATTCATAATAGTTCCTCCCGCATTGCTGACAACCCGATCCCATGCCGCACGATTTGCTTTCTCAAAATCAGTAATCGCATTCGGATTATCCTCCGTCGCATCTGCTACTTTAGTCCCATTATAGGTTTCAAACATCTGTTCCAGATCCGATCTTGTAGGCCAATACCATCCAGCACCTTTATCCATGCAATATTTAAGAGCAGGCATTTCCGCTGCATTCGGCAATGCTGCCAAGGCAGTAGTATTTGCCAAACCGTCATCATTAGATAAATCCACTCCGGTAGAAGCCGGAGAGCCTGCTGTAGACCATGCCAAATTCTCTCTGTCCAACGACATAATCTTAGCCTTACCACGATTAGTTCCATCTACCCAGAATACAATGCCTCCTTTTAACGATCCATTATCCGCAATTACCTGTCCCACCGCAAACTCGGAACTTAAAAGTCCTCTCTGTGTAATCGTGACCTCTTGTTTAGGTGCATTCGCTCCATTTCCGGCTATTACCGTAGCAGTCGTTACCCGGCTAGAACTATTCAGATTGGGAGATAAAGTCCAAAAATAAAGAGTTTTACTTGTTACATCAACATACGCTTTCACCCAAGATTCATCAGTGATATTTATTGCAAATTCCGTCTCATCAGAAATCATTGTGATTACCTCTGATTTTGCTACCGCATCAGGCGTAATAGTCACCGTATTGGTACTCAATTCGAGGGAAGCGTCTCCCTCGGCAGCTACATTTTGATTCACCGTTACCTCCACTGCTTTTGCGGCTGCGCCAGTACCGGCTGTTATTGTAGCAATTGTCGTACGAATATTACCAGTGGTATTTTTTGATTTTGCCTTGAACGTAACTGTTGTGCCTGAAATAGTATATGAAAGCCAGGAATCATCTGCCAACACTACACTGAATACACTCTTATTGGATGTCAACGTAACATTTGCTTCCGCTTCGTTAGCACCTTCCAATGTCACAGGATTGGGAGCCACCGTCAGAGTTGCCGGCTCTTCAGGATAAGTATAATCACCAATTGTGCGCATACATCTCACAAAACGGTTGGTAGCTGTTTTATTTCCTGCATCAGCACCAGACTTTCCGAAACGTACCCAATAAGCCTTATCCCCTGCTGCATTTTCCGTACTCGACCAATAGCTTTCCCCATTGCCCGAACCGGCAGCCTCGTTTATCACATCACCCTGCAAATCGGTCAACATCTTATCAAATGCCGCACGTGCCGCTTTTTCAACTTCCGTCAACTTATCAGGTACAACCGAAGCAAAATCCGGGTCAGCATGTCCAATACCGTTGTAAACATCAAACAACTCCCATAACTCATCACGTGCAGGCAGATACCATCCCTCACCCAACGACTGACAGTATGCCACTGCATCATTTGCAGCAGGAGCAGTAAACAAAGCCGTATTGGCATATCCATTCACTGTAGAAAGCGCATTATGAGACATCACAGAAGCCTCAAAAGGATTTCCTCCCTGACGTTTTACAGATACAGCTTTTCCTACCATCTTGTCCGAAGGATCCACCCAGAAAATCATACCGATACCATCATCTACACTTTGTCCTACCTTCAAAGAAAGATCCGGTTCTTTGGAATCCTGTGTAACCGTCACTTCCACTGTATATGAACCGCAAGTCAGTTTCACAACAGTACTCCTTGCATCCTCACCGTCATTCTGCGTCAAGGCAGTGTATATTACACTTTTAGCGTTTACATCTACAGAAAGCCACTCCGCTTGATATTGAGCAACAACCTGACCGACATTAGTATATAATAGCGATGTAACGGAAGAACCCGCCGCTTTTGCCAGGTTTACTTTTGTATCTTTACAATTAAATTCAGGCATCACACGTACCGACGCATCATCGACACAGGAAAGCAGCCCCAGATTTAAAATCAATAACAGATATATTATTCTTTTCATACTCATTCATGTTTTTCAGATAATCAATCGCTTAATACCAATTCTCATTCTGTGGAAAATTCTCTTTCCCCATCAAGTCAATCTGCTCCTGTGGGATAGGCCAACATTCGTGCTTTCCAACTACAAAACTGGTACGACATTCCGCATAATCTTTATCTAAATAAGGATTTTCAGCTTTTGTCTCGCCATAATGCGCTTTCACCCTTTCACCCAAAAGCCCCAAACGTTTTAGTAAAGGCCAACGGACTCCCTCGAAGTTCAGTTCACGGGCATATTCATCCAAAAGAATATCTTGCGTCAGAGGTCCCGCAAATTTGTCATTCCCGGCACGTTCCCATGTTTTATTGTAACAGCGCAGAGCATCCGTGCTCATTCCTCCGTCACGGCGCATATACGCTTCTGCCGCCATTAAGTAAGTTTCAGCCAGTCGATAGACAATCAAATCCTTGAATCCCGTTGTCCGGTCCGGATTATCGGCCATAGTCCACTGATCAAAGTATTTTTTCGACATGAAATGCAACGTCTCACAATAACTGGAACTTTTCGCAAGGGGAATCAATTCGCCATATTTAGGAGAAGTAGGATCATTGTATTTGAAACGGTGTACAAACAATTCATTGTATCGTGTATCTTTAGCCTGGTCATACAAACTCAATAAATAGGTATTCGGATAAATACGTCCCCAACCATATCCACCCTGATCGGCCGTATTGATACAACCTGCAATTTTATTGATTCGGGTAGTGGTCTGAATAGAGATACGATGTCCGGCAACCGGAGTTCCGGAACCTCCTCCACCCAAGTTTTGTGAATATTGGAAACTCCACAACACTTCCGGGGATTTCAAATCTGCGCTATTAAATACATTCTCGGCCTTCTTTTCCATTGAGTAAATGCCCTCCTGTTTAAAGATGTCTTCACATTCCTCAATGGCTGTATCCCAATCCGATTCCCACATGGCAACCTGTGCACGGACATGTTTGGCAGTCGCTTTCGTTACCCGTCCATACAATACATTTCCGTTATTTTGAGGAAGCGACCAGTCCAGACCTTTCATTGCATCATCCAAGTCAGTCGTCATCAGTGTCATCAGTTCTTCATGAGAAGCCGGTTTATACTCCCGTTTCAGATTATCGACAGTGGTTGGAGTGACGTTCAGATAAAGGCGGTCAAAGCGTTTCCAAAGTTCAAAATAGCTCCGTCCTCTGAAGAATTTCGCTTCACTCCATGCGTGCAATACATCGCTGTCATCCAGTCCCAAGGCTTCTGCCGCTACAATAATTTCATTTGCTTTTCCGATAATCCCATAGTGATGTTTCCAGAACTTATTGACATCTCCAGTACTTGGAGTAAAACTTGTATTCAAACGTCCGATTGAGGTAGAAACACCTGCTCTAAGTATGGCAATATCCGTATTAAAGTCACACATGGTAACGATGTACAGATTAGATTCGTTATTATCCGCTCCACCCGGTAATTCACGTGCCAGGGAATACAACCCTGTAACGGCAGTATTCAACCCTTCGGGAGTAGTGAACAGATAATTATTCGTCACGTCTGTTTTTGATTCCAGATTTAATAAATCCGAGCAAGAAGCGGTCAACATTCCGCAAATGACAAAGGCTGTATATATTAACTTTTTCATAAGGATTCTTTATTTTAGAATGAAACATTGACACCAAACACATATTGTCTGGACTCCGGATAAGACCCTGGAGTCAGTTCGGGACTATAAGATTTAAACTCCGTAAATGTCAGCAAGTTAGTAGCAGTTGCATACAATCGTAATTTATGAATCGGAGTATTCTTCAATAGTCGGGCGGGGAAAGTATATCCCAGTTGTAAGGTGCGTAAACGGATATAAGAAGCATCCTGAATGGCAATGGCACTCAAATATGCAGGGTCCGCACTATAAGAAGGACGTGGGAATTTGTTCGAAGGATTGAACGGAGTCCAATAATCCACCTTCACCCCATTCAATTTTCCACGTAAAGAACCACCGGAATTATACTCGTACAAATAACCGTTCTTAATCTTTCTGCCGGAAACTCCATACCAGTCCATGAACAGATCAAATCCTTTCCAGTTCCATGTAGAAGAAAGGGAGAGTGTAAACTTCGGATCTTTACGGATAGGTACCCTGTCATCAGCTGTAATCTTTCCATCCCCGTTGTTATCACGCACCTTGACCATTCCCGGTTCAATAGCGCCACCGTAATTAATCGGACTGTCGGCCACACCGTCATTATCACTATCATAGGTGTTTTTCAGTGTATAGACCAGATTTCCCGTACCATCACGAGTGATATCAAAATCATCATACTGAAAAATTCCATCTATCAGATAATCATAGTATACATTGATCGGTTCTCCGATAATCCACCCCTGGGCTACCTGACTTGCCGGTTTCCCGTTCTCATCGAGAGTATCGTCAATACGGACAATTTCATTCTTATACATGCTGAAATTAGTTCCGAGTGTCCAGGTAAACTCCTTTGTACGTACCACGTCACCATTTAAAGAAAGATCGATACCACTGGATTTCGTCTTTCCCAGATTATCTAGCATGGTAGTATATCCGAGTGACGCATTCAGGGAACGTTTCACCAACAAATCCTTCGTATGAGTATTATAATACTCAACCGTACCATTCAGACGCCCATTGAAGAAACTAAAGTCAACACCAAAGTTAGCTGTTGCAGACTGTTCCCATTTCAGGTTTGGATTAGACAGTTCCTTGCCCGGCAAATATCCCATTTGAAAAACATTTCCAAACTCATATCCTTTATTATCAGCCAGTCCCAAAGTAGTATAATTGCCGATACCGTTCTGATTACCTACAATACCATAACTCACACGCAGTTTCAGGTTATCAATCCACGACACATCTCTTAGAAAACTCTCCTGATTGACACGCCAGGCAAAAGCTGCCGACGGGAAAGTTCCCCATTTATTTTCTTTTCCGAAACGGCTGGAACCGTCACGGCGGACAGCCACGTTCAACAAATAACGATCTAAAAGCGAATATTGCGCCCGAGCCATGAAAGACACCAAGTTATTTTCATTAAACTGACGACGAGGCTTGCCTGTAAACTCACCTTGAGAAATGAAGTTCCAGTCTTTATCCACCGGAAGATTCTCAACCGAGTACCCGACAGACTTCGAACCATTATGGTCGACAGACTGAACGCCGGTCAATGTCAACTGGTGTTTCTTGTTGCGGATAGGCACTTTATAGGTCACAATATTCTCAACCAGCCAGTTCTGTGTACGCGATTCGTCAAGAACGGCCGTTCCTCCGCCTCCCGGATATTGGGAATCTTTATAAGAACCGTCTTCAGACGTCTGATTATAAACAGAAGTATTCAGACGATAATTGAATCCCTTGAAAGGTTTCACATCCATAAAAAAGTTCAGGCGGTAATTATCACGGGTTACTTCACGTCCATAATGTTCGGCACGGTACAAAGGATTATAATTTCCTTCCGAGTTGATATATTTTGTATACTTGCCATCCGCATCATATATCTCCGCCAATGGAGAACTGGTAATAAAATCATTAAAGTTACCATCCTCACGATCTTGTTTTGTCATCGCATAAGAAGAATTGATACCGAAACTAATCCATTTAGCTATTTCAAAGTCCAGATTCAGTCTTAAAGAAAACTTCTGATACCCCGATCCGGTAACCACCATTCCTTGTTGGTCAAAGTAGTTGGCACCTGCCGATACTTTGATTTTTTCTGTTCCTCCACGTACACTGACGTCATGATTATGATAGATTGCATTTCTGAACATTTCTTTTTCCCAGTCGATAAACTTTCCGCTGGCCCATACCCGTTGCATCACCTCGTCTTCCAACGCTTCGGCTATAGAAATCTCACGCGCATCAATTATTCCTTTATCATGCGCCTTTGCTTCACGACGAAGCTGCATATATTCTTCGGGAGAGTAGAAATCGAAATTTCTCCAGAGAGATTGAATACCCAGATAGCCATTATAGTTGACTTCCACTTTTCCGGCTTTACCACGTTTGGTAGTCACCAGTACCACACCGTCACTGGCGCGTGCACCATAAATAGCCTGCGACGCAGCATCTTTCAGAATTTCAACCGATTCAATATCATCCGCACTCAACGTACTGAACTCTGTTGCACTGGAAGGAGAACCATCTATAATATATAAAGGTGCATTGTCTGCACTGATAGAACGGGAACCACGAATGGTAATTGAAGGAGTCGATCCCGGTCGTCCGGAACTACTCGTTACATTCACACCTGCCGCACGTCCACGTAACATGTCAGCCACATTGCCGGCGGGAAATGTTTTCATTTCATCCGCTTTGACCGAAGCTACCGAAGTGGCTACATCACTCTTACGCTGAACTCCATAACCGACAACCACCAATTCATCGAGCATTTTCGACTCTTCCACCATATTCACATTCAGTACCGTTTTCGTACCGACACGTATTTTTTGTTCCTTATATCCTATACAAGAAAAAACAAGGGTAGATTTAGCCGAGACACTGATTGAATATTTTCCATTTACATCCGTCACTGTACCGTTAGTAGTCCCCTCCTCCATGATATTAACTCCGGGGATCGGTCCAAGTGCGTCTGTCACCACTCCAGAAACTCTGACGTTTTGAGCACTAACCTCTAAAGAGATAAGAAAGGCTGTCAGGAACACAGCCCATTTAATTACGATGTTTTTCATACTATGTAATAATTTGAATGATTACAGCGCAAAAATCCCAATTATTAATGATTTCGAATAATAGAATCGTCCGTATAAAAGCTCAAATAGTACAAATCTCGTCAGGCAGAAAGTATATAAAACACTATAAATTAAGAGTTTGCATATTTCCGTCTATAAGCAGCCGGAGTAATATCATAAGCATTTTTAAAACACCGGATAAAATAACTTGGATTAGAAAAACCGTAATCAAATGCTATATCAGCAATCAGGGCATTGGGGTCATTCCGCAATTTTTCTGTTGCTTTTTTCAGTCTCAAAGATAAAATAAAGTCATTCGGGGTCTGTCCGGTCAATGCTTTCAATTTGGTGAAAAGCAACGTTCTGCTCATACACATTTCTCGTGCAAAAGTAGCTACGTCAAAGTCTGGGTTATCAATATAAGATTCCACAATCGCCGTAGCATCCATCAACATCTTTTTATCGATCGGATTAAACGGAAGGTCTTCCACTTTAGGTTCGTCGTTTCGAACAAACCGTTGTTGAAGTAGTTTACGAGTCTGAATGATATTGTTGCACCGGGCTACCAATATCTTGATATTAAAAGGTTTGGAGATATAATCATCCGCACCTGTCTGCAAGCCTTCCAAGGTATGTTCTTCCCGGTTGCGGGCTGTCAGCAAGACAACAGGTATATGGCTGGTCTGCAAATTACTTTTCAACTTCTCGCACATTTCCAGTCCGGACATAACAGGCATCATGATGTCACTTACAATCATCTGCGGTTGGAGCGAAGAAGCCCGTTCCAATCCTTCCTGCCCGTCGGCAGCCGTATATACCTCATATATCTGTTCAAAAATCTGCGTCAATACTTTACGCATTTCCGGGTTATCTTCTACAATCAGTATTTTCACCGTTTTATCCGGCTTCACCATTTCCGAGATTTCTTGAGGCTCTATTATATAATGTTCGGCAACGTGCTCGTCTGCGGAGGAAGAGGCTTCCATATTCATATTCGCATCCCGGTGGAGAGTAACGGTAAAAGAGGTAACTCCATTCAGTTCGCTTTCCACTCCGATGGTTCCCTGATGCAACTCTACAATTCCTTTCGCCATCGCCAATCCAATGCCCGATCCTTTGACAGTTCGTGTGGTTGTTGCCGAATCATCCTGCCAAAACCGTTCAAATACATGTTTGATCTTGGATTTATCAATGCCTACCCCCAGGTTGTTGACTGAAATCACAATGTCATTATCTCCTTCCGCTGACAGCTCAACAGAAATCCAGTCACCAGGCTTCGTATACTTAAAAGCGTTGGACAATAAATTATAGAATACTTTCTCTATCTGTGTTTTGTCAATATACAAATCTGCTTCTTTCAGAGTGGAAGAAAAGCGGAGATCTATCTTATTCAGTTGGGCATAACTATAGAAAGAGCCACAAATTTCCTCTATCACCGCCACAATATTCTCTTTAGAAATCTTTAGTTTCAAGTATCCCTGATCCTGCTTACGGATATCAATGACTTCATCCACGAGGTTATTCATCCGGCGGGAATTTTTATAAATATCCAGAATCTTATTATATACTTCAGGAATAATGTCCTTATGCATCAGGAGCATTTCGAGCTGGCTGGATATAAGCGTTAACGGAGTACGGAATTCATGCGATACATTGGTAAAGAACCGCAGTTTGGACTGGTTCACACTTTCGATATACTCTTTTTCCCGTTTCTCGGCCAATAAAGAGTGCCGCAAGGTTTTTCGTATCCAGAACATACGGATAATATAGCCGGCAATAAGGATAGCTGCCAGCACCATCAACAAAATAAACCATGCCCGCTGATAAACCGGAGCCTCCACTATCAGCTCAAAACTAACGGAAGGTGCTTCCCGACCGTGAACGCCCACCTGGTCGCCACGGACATGGAAAGTATAATGCCCCGGATGAAGATTGGTATAGGTAATCATCGTATTATCGCCCGCCTTCATATATTCGTTGTCAAAGCCTTCAAGTTTATATTCCAGACCGATATTAGAAATATTATTCAGGGTGTTACTTGCTATCTCAAAAGTGACGGAAGAATATCTGGGCGGCAATACTAACCGATGTTCATACAATACGGTTTCTTTGATAAGCCCCAACGAATCAAGCGGTTGTATTTCCGTATTATCCACAAGCACCCGTTTTACAAACACATCATAGTCAACAGACTGTTTGTTCAGCTTTTCCTGGGCGATAGAGACAATACCCGCCAGACCACACACGTAAATATCGTGGTCGGACGCAATATACAGCCCTCCGTCATTTACATTATTCAAGGGAAAATCACTCTGTCTGTTATAGTTCTCGAATGTAGTCGTTGCCAGGTTGAATTTAGAGAAACCACCATTGGTTGCCACATAGATAGAACCATCCAAAGGACTCTCCACCAATCCGGTTATAAATCCATTTTCCAATCCCTGTTTCGCTCCGTATCCCACAAAAGAATCTGTCTTCTTATCAAATAGATAAATTCCCGAGCCTGTCGATCCCAGCCATATACGTCCTTTCTTATCACATAAAATGTGGTTGATGTGATGCTGCGCTGTACTCTGCGCTATTTGGGAGAAAGGATAACTATGGGCAATGCCCGCTTTGAGGTTGACTCGTATCAGATCAAAAGAGGTAGTCAGCCATAGATCCCCGTCTTTGTCAAACGTCATATCCCAAACCTGCGACAGATGTTTGGCAGCCAACGAAGGGTGTTCGAAATGATGAAGTCGAAGGTGTTTTTTATCCAATACAAGCAATCCTCCCTTGGCAGCTATCAATAAAGAATCGTGGCCGGCAAACTCTATCATTTTCACCAGATTATAGGCTCTGTCAACAACTGTTTTTCCTTCCGGAGTATAGATGTTTTCCGAGATAGATTCTATATGTCCGGTCGACAGATTAATCCGGTTGATTCCCTGATAAAGAGAAGCTACCCAAAGATAATCCGGCTCTTTCTCATAATAAAGAGACTTCACTATCTTAAAAGAAAGCTCTTGAGAATAGACCTTTTTTAAAGGGAAAAAGCGTTTGGTATGTTTATCATAATAGTTCAACCCGCTTCCTTCACTTGCAAACCAGATCCGGCCGGAACGGTCTTCGGCAATGGAACTGATAATATAAGAATTCAAATGACCGCCAACAGCCGTAGACGAGCGGTAAAAATGGAAAGCATCATTCGCTACATTATAATATTGGATTCCCTGATAAAAAGTCCCCAACCATAAAGTCCCCGAAGTGTCGTAATGCATCGAAATAATGGAACGTATATCGGCCGCCTCCACATTCAAGTCATATTCATAATCTGTAAACTCTCCGGTAAACAGGTTTAAAGTCTGCAAACCGGCATAGGTTCCGATATACAGGAGACTATCATTAGCTTGCGTCACATGACGCACATTATTATGGTTAATCGTATTTTCAGCTACCTTGTTATGCTTGAAATGAGTAAGTTTTCCATCTTCATCCAACCGTATAAGCCCTCTGTTTCTGGTAGCTATCCAGATACTCCCGTTTCTATCTTCCGTTATTGAATTGACAGCTCCCACATCCATACGCCGGGTGATATGTGCAGACTGGTCGATGCAGTATACACCTTTCGAAGAAGTACCCACCACCACTGTCTGATTCTGACGAACCATGAGACTGTTCATCAATACATCCTCCTCATCCGAAGGAAATGAAAAGAATAACTCGGGCGCCTGGTCGAGGTTGCGATAACGGTAGATTTCCTTTCCGGTAGCTATCCATAATGCATCGTGCGCATAACAGATTCCCGCAACTTCTCCTTCACGCAACACCCTAAAACGATTCAAACGCATATCATAAAGAGTCACGCTCTGCAAACTACGGATAAAGAGCAATCCGGCTTTATTTCCGCAAACCTGCCTGATATTATTGATATTGATGGAATAAGGATTAGCGTTATCCGGTTTGAATACTTCAAACTTACGTCCGTCAAATCGATTCAGCCCGTCTTGAGTGCCGATCCACAAAAATCCGAATTCATCCTGATAGAAACAATTGACTGTTTGATGAGAAAGTCCCTGCCTTACGTCCTTAAAGCGCATATTGATATCCTTCGTCACATTTGCCATGCAACAAAGTCCCGATATGAACAGGCAATAAACAACAAGAAATTTAGCTTTGGCCATCTGTGTTTTTCGATAATTCAGATGCAATATTCGGGAAAATCCAAGATATATGCAAGTGTTTATTCAAAAACCTGATTGCCTATTGCCTGCATACTATTACTCGGGAGGCGTATAACTAATCTCCCTACCGAATAAAATTAATCATCTGACGGTTAATTCTTTTTCGTCTGACTATAGTCAGACGAAAGTTCAACTATAGTCAGACGTAAGTTTAACAGTAGTCAGACGCAAGTTTGACTATAGTCAGACGATTAATTTTATGCATAAACAAGATTAGTTATCTCTTTACCAAGAAATAGTTTTTAGCATACGAAAGATTAAATTATACTATCAACCGCCTAAACACTTGTTTATCATTGGTGAACTGCGTACTTTTGCACGCCATTAAAAAAAGCAAAACAATGACTAACAAAACCAAAGGTTTTATCTATGGAGCGATTGCCGCTGCGAGCTACGGTATGAATCCTCTTTTTGCACTTCCGCTCTATGCAGCCGGAATGAGTGTCGATACCGTTTTATTCTACCGGTACTTCTTTGCGACAATCGTATTGGGTATTCTGATGAAAATGCAGCATCAGTCTTTTGCACTTCATAAGGCAGACGTTTTGCCCTTAGTCATTATGGGGCTGTTATTCTCTTTTTCATCACTGCTTTTGTTTATGAGTTATAATTATATGGATGCCGGAATTGCTTCAACGATTCTGTTTGTTTATCCGGTGATGGTAGCTGTCATTATGGGAATATTCTTCAAGGAAAAGATTTCCGCCATTACCGTTTTCTCCATCCTGCTGGCACTTTCAGGCATTGCCTTGCTTTATCAGGGAGACGGCAACAAACCGCTATCGACTTTGGGAATTATCTTTGTTCTGTTGTCTTCTCTCTCTTATGCTATATATATAGTAGGTGTAAACCGTTCGACATTGAAAAAACTGCCGACCACGAAACTTACCTTCTATGCCATTTTGTTCGGACTATCGGTTTATATCGTCCGTTTAAATTTCTGTACGGAACTGCAAGTAATACCGTCTGCCTGGCTCTGGGCCGATGTATTATCACTCGCCATCCTGCCAACTGCCGTATCACTGGTCTGTACCGCACTGGCCATCCATTATATAGGCTCTACACCAACGGCAATATTGGGTGCTCTGGAACCAGTGACAGCTTTATTCTTCGGTGTTCTCCTGTTTCACGAAAAACTGACTCCCCGCTTAATGATGGGTATTTTAATGATTATCACCGCCGTTACCCTGATTATCATTGGCAAGTCACTCATAAAAAAGATGGGTATGCTGTTGCAGATGAACAAAAAATAATATACTTTTGCTACTTAATCAATCAAAATGCAATTTTAAATCTCAAAAAATATGGTAGACGTAAAGACTTGCCTTGACAATGCACAAGAAAAGATGGATATGGCCATCATGTATCTGGAAGAAGCACTGGCACATATCCGCGCCGGAAAAGCGAGTGCACGCTTATTAGATGGTATCCGCGTAGATTCTTACGGAAGTATGGTACCTATCAGCAATGTAGCAGCAATTACTACTCCGGACGCCCGCAGTATCGTGATCAAGCCTTGGGATAAAAGCATGTTCCGTGTCATCGAAAAAGCAATTATCGACTCTGACCTCGGTATCATGCCCGAAAACAATGGAGAAATGATCCGTATCGGCATCCCTCCCCTGACGGAAGAACGTCGTAAACAACTGGCAAAACAGTGTAAAGGAGAAGGCGAAACGGCTAAAGTAAGCGTACGCAACGCGCGTCGTGACGGCATCGACGCACTGAAAAAGGCCGTAAAAGACGGATTGGCAGAAGACGAGCAGAAGAATGCGGAAGCCAAACTGCAAAAAATCCATGATAAGTATATCAAACAAATCGATGATATGCTGGCTGAAAAGGATAAAGAAATTATGACCGTCTAAAAAATAATGAAGAATTAAGAATGAAGAATGAGGAATTATAATGCTGTATTATTCAGTTGAAACACAGCCTGAATTCTTCATTCTTCATTTTTAATTTATAATTTATATGAAAGGATTAGTAATCAAAAACACGGGTAGTTGGTATCAGGTGAAAACCGATGACGGACAATCTATTGAATGTAAAATCAAAGGGAATTTCCGATTGAAAGGGATTCGCAGTACTAATCCTGTTGCAGTGGGTGATCGTGTCCGGATTATACTTAATCAGGAAGGCACTGCTTTTATCAGTGAAATAGAAGATAGAAAGAACTACATCATCCGCCGTTCATCCAATCTTTCCAAACAATCTCATATCCTTGCTGCCAATCTCGATCAGTGTATGCTGGTGGTAACCATCAATTATCCGGAAACTTCCACTATTTTTATTGATCGCTTTCTTGCATCCGCAGAGGCCTATCGCGTCCCTGTCAAACTGGTATTTAACAAGGTAGATGCTTACGACGAAGATGAGCTTCGCTATCTGGACGCCCTTATCAACTTATACACACAAATCGGCTACCCTTGCTTCAAAGTTTCCGCAAAGAACGGCACTGGAGTGGCTGAAATCAAAAAAGCACTGGAAGGCAAGATTACTTTATTTTCCGGACATTCGGGAGTCGGCAAATCAACTCTTATCAATTCCATACTGCCGGGCATAGCAGCCAAGACCGGCGAAATTTCTTCTTACCACAACAAAGGAATGCATACTACTACTTTCTCCGAAATGTTCCCTGTGGAAGGAGATGGCTATATCATCGATACTCCGGGTATCAAGGGCTTCGGCACATTCGATATGGAAGAAGAAGAGATCGGACATTATTTTCCCGAAATATTCAAAACCTCCGCCGACTGCAAATATGGCAACTGTACACATCGTCATGAACCGGGATGTGCCGTACGCAAAGCAGTGGAAGAGCACCTCATCAGCGAATCCCGTTATACCTCTTATCTCAATATGTTGGAAGATAAAGAGGAAGGAAAATATCGGGCTGCTTACTGATTAACTCTTTTTTACTCTTCCTTTCTTTAAACCTTTCCCATTAGGGGAAGTCTAATTTTTGAAGATGTACAATATAATTGCCATATACAATACTAAACCATGAATAAGAAGACTAAATGGGGCATCATTATTCTTGTTGGTGCCGGGATTATCGGTGGAGGAATCTACTCACAATTACCAAAAAAAAACGACGAACTAGCAGCCGCCGACAAAGTGATGGGCGGTAATAAAAAAAGAGGGAAACAAGTTTTAAATGTAAATGCCAAGGTCATAAAACCACAATCTCTGACAGATGAATTCACCACTACCGGTGTACTTCTGCCCGATGAAGAAGTGGATTTGTCTTTCGAAACGTCGGGAAAAATTGTAGAAATCAACTTTGAAGAAGGAACAGCCGTAAAGAAAGGCCAATTACTAGCCAAAGTGAATGACAGGCAGTTGCAGGCACAATTGCAAAGGTTGATTTCGCAATTGAAACTGGCAGAAGACCGTGTATTCCGCCAGGATGCTTTATTGAAACGGGATGCTGTCAGTAAAGAAGCCTACGAACAGGTGAAAACGGATTTAGCAACTCTGAATGCCGATATAGAAATTATCAAAGCTAATATTGAACTGACAGAGCTACGTGCTCCGTTTGACGGAGTGATCGGACTTCGCCAAGTCAGTATCGGTACGTATGCGTCTCCGACCACAGTCGTTGCCAAGCTGACAAAAATCGCTCCACTGAAGGTTGAATTTTCCGTTCCGGAACGCTATGCCAAGCAAATCAAAAAGGGCACCAATCTCAATTTCAGCGTTGAAGGAACATTGGATGCTTTCGGCGCACAGGTATACGCTGTAGAATCTGCCATCGATCCGAATCTGCATCAATTTACCGCCCGTGCATTATACCCGAATGTCAATCGCACCCTGCTTCCCGGCCGTTATGCCAGTGTACTGTTGAAAAAGGATGAAATACCTAATGCAATAGCCATCCCAACGGAAGCAATTGTGCCGGAAATGGGTAAAGATAAAGTCTATCTATATAAATCAGGAAAGGCCGAACCGGTGGATATTATTACCGGTATCCGCACCGCATCTGAAGTGCAAGTGATTAGAGGATTGCACGTAGGAGACACAATCATCACTTCAGGAACATTGCAACTCCGTACCGGACTCGCCGTAACACTTGACAATATTGAAGAATGAGAATTTCTGATTTATGAATTCTGATTTATGATTTATAAGCCAAATAATTTATGATTTATAAGTCAGCAGAATACAGCAAACATTCAGAAACCAGAAATCAGAATTCAAAAATCAGAAATCTTCAATCCATAACTCAGAAATCATAATTCAGAAATCAGAAATCATAAATCAATGAACATCTCCGAATTAAGTATACGTCGCCCGGTATTAGCCACAGTATTAACGATTATTATCCTCCTTTTCGGATTCATCGGATACAACTATTTGGGTGTCCGCGAATATCCGTCGGTAGATAATCCGATTATTTCTGTCAGCTGCTCTTATCCGGGAGCTAATGCCGACGTTATCGAAAACCAGATAACTGAACCGTTGGAACAGAATATCAACGGTATTCCCGGTATCCGTTCTTTGTCCAGTGTGAGCCAGCAGGGGCAAAGCCGTATTACAGTAGAATTTGAATTGTCCGTCGATCTGGAAACAGCGGCCAACGACGTACGTGACAAGGTTTCACGTGCCCAACGTTATCTGCCTCGCGACTGTGACCCACCGACAGTTTCAAAAGCAGATGCCGATGCCATGCCTATCTTGATGGTTGCTCTTCAGAGTGACAAACGTTCTCTGTTGGAATTAAGTGAAATAGCGGATCTGACTGTGAAAGAACAATTACAGACTATTTCCGATGTAAGTAGTGTATCTATCTGGGGAGAAAAGCGTTACTCCATGCGCCTTTGGCTCGACCCGGTAAAGATGGCAGGCTACGGTATCACTCCCGTCGATGTTAAAAACGCTGTAGATAACGAAAATGTGGAACTTCCTTCAGGTAGTATCGAAGGAAATACCACCGAGTTGACGATCCGTACACTAGGATTGATGCATACCGCAGATGAATTCAATGACTTGATTGTCAAAGAAGAGAATAACCGTATTGTACGATTCAGTGATATCGGACGTGCTGAATTGGGGCCGGCTGATATCAAGAGTTATATGAAGATGAACGGCGTTCCTATGGTGGGTGTCGTAGTCATTCCACAGCCGGGAGCCAACCACATTGAGATTGCGGATGCTGTATACCAACGTATGGAGCAAATGAAAAAAGACTTGCCGGAAGATGTACACTATAATTATGGTTTTGATAATACCAAGTTTATCCGTGCGTCTATCAATGAGGTTAAGTCCACTGTATATGAGGCTTTTGTACTTGTAATCATCATTATCTTCCTCTTCCTGCGTGACTGGCGCGTCACGTTGGTGCCTTGTATCGTAATCCCTGTTTCCCTTATCGGTGCTTTCTTCGTTATGTATCTGGCAGGATTCTCCATCAATGTGCTTTCCATGCTCGCCATCGTACTATCGGTGGGACTGGTGGTAGATGACGCCATCGTTATGACGGAAAATATCTACATCCGTATAGAGAAAGGAATGGCCCCGAAAGAAGCGGGAATAGAAGGAGCCAAAGAAATTTTCTTTGCCGTTATTTCCACCACTATTACGCTGGTAGCGGTATTCTTCCCTATCGTCTTTATGGATGGAATGACGGGACGATTATTCCGTGAGTTCAGTATCGTAATTTCGGGTTCGGTGATTATATCTTCATTCGCCGCATTGACTTTCACTCCGATGTTGGCAACGAAGTTACTCATTAAACGGGAAAAACAAAGTTGGTTCTATGCAAAAACAGAACCGTTCTTTGAAGGAATGAACCGGCTATACAGCCGTTCGCTTGCCGCTTTTCTTAGTAAACGCTGGATCGCTCTTCCATTTACTTTCATCACCATTTGCCTGATTGGTATTCTGTGGAATGCAGTTCCTGCGGAAATGGCCCCACTTGAAGACCGTTCGCAAATCAGTATCAATACACGAGGAGCGGAAGGCGTCACCTATGAATATATCAGGGATTACACAGAAGACATCAATCAACTGGTAGACTCCATTCTGCCTGATGCAGAGGCTGTAACTGCCCGTGTATCCAGCGGTAGCGGAAACGTGCGCATCACGCTGAAGGATATGAATGAACGTAATTATACCCAGATGGATGTGGCAGAGAAAATATCAAAAGCGGTACAGAAGAAAACAATGGCGCGTTCATTCGTACAGCAGCAGTCTTCTTTCGGCGGACGTCGTGGAAGCATGCCTGTACAATATGTACTTCAGGCTACCAATTTGGAAAAGCTGGAAGAAGTGTTGCCCAAGTTTATGGCTAAAGTATATGAGAATCCTGTTTTCCAGATGGCGGACGTTGATTTGAAGTTCAGTAAACCGGAAGCTCGTATTCAGATCAACCGCGACAAGGCCAGTATTATGGGAGTAAGTACCAAAAACATTGCTCAAACGCTGCAATATGGATTAAGCGGCCAACGTATGGGATATTTCTATATGAACGGTAAACAATACGAAATTCTTGGTGAAATCAACCGCCAACAACGAAACAAACCGGCCGACCTGAAAGCTATTTACGTCCGTAGCAGTAGCGGGGATATGATTCAGCTGGACAACTTGATTGAATTGGAAAGCGGTATTGCACCTCCAAAGTTGTATCGTTATAATCGTTTTGTGTCAGCTACCATCTCTGCGGGATTGGCAGACGGCAAAACAATCGGGCAAGGTTTGGATGAAATGGATAAGATTGCCAAAGAAACATTGGATGACACTTTCCGCACTGCCCTGTCGGGAGACTCGAAAGAATATCGTGAAAGTTCCTCCAGTCTGATGTTCGCCTTTATCCTGGCTATCCTTTTGATTTATCTGATTCTGGCAGCCCAGTTTGAAAGTTTCAAAGATCCGTTGATTATCATGTTGACAGTGCCGCTGGCTATTGCCGGAGCTTTGGTCTTCATGTATTTCGGAGATATTACGATGAATATTTTCAGTCAGATCGGTATTATCATGCTGATCGGTCTGGTGGCGAAGAACGGTATTCTTATTGTAGAATTTGCCAATCAGAAACAGGAAGCCGGAGAGGATAAAATGAGTGCCATCAAAGATGCTGCCCTTCAACGCCTCCGTCCGATTCTGATGACAAGTGCCTCTACGGTTTTGGGACTTATCCCGCTGGCATTTGCCACCGGAGAAGGTTGTAACCAGCGTATTGCCATGGGTACGGCGGTAGTGGGTGGTATGGTCGTATCCACTCTGCTTACGATGTACATTGTACCGGCTATTTACAGTTACATTTCGACTAACCGAATCAAAAAACTACAAGAATGAAACAGAAAGGAATTTGCATGAAACGCATCATTTATATCACCATTGCATGTGCCTTCTTATCAGTCTCTTTTGCAAAGGCACAAGTTCTCACTCTCAAGGAGTGTCTGGAAGAAGGATTGCAAAACAATTACTCTTTACGTATCATCCATAACGAAGAGCAGATCAGCAAAAACAACGCAACGTTGGGAAATGCGGGTTACCTGCCTACACTGGACTTCTCTGCCGGATATACCGGAAATCTGGACAATATTGAGACCAAGGCGCGTGCTACCGGAGAAATAACAAAGCATAACGGAGTCTACGATCAGACGGTTAATGTCGGTCTTAACCTCAACTGGACTATTTTCGACGGATTCAATATCAGTACCACCTATAAACAGTTGAAAGAGCTGGAACGTCAGGGGGAAACCAACACGCGTATTGCTATTGAAGATTTTATTGCTGCCCTGACTTCCGAATACTATAACTTTATCCAGCAGAAGATTCGTCTGAAAAACTTTCATTATGCAATGTCACTTTCCAAAGAGCGTTTGCGCATAGCCGAGGCTAGTCACCTGGTCGGTAAGTTTTCAGGGCTGGATTATCAGCAGGCAAAAGTGGATTTCAATGCAGACAGTGCCCAATACATCAAACAACAGGAATTGCTACATTCTTCACGCATCCAGTTGAATGAACTGATGGCTAACAACAATGTCAATCAAAACATTATTATCAAAGACTCCACCATCGACGTACACAGCGACTTGCAATTTGATGATTTGTGGAATTCTACGTTAGCAACCAATACTTCTTTGCTCAAGGCCGATCAAAACACGGTACTTGCCCAATTGGACTACAAGAAAATAAACTCACGCAACTATCCATATCTCAAATTAAATACCGGATATGGATATACGTTCAACAAGTATGACATCAACACAAACATCAGAAGAGGTGAGTTGGGCTTTAATGCCGGAATAACTGTCGGTTTTAATATCTTCGACGGTAATCGCCGCCGCGAAAAGAGAAATGCAAGTCTGGCTTTCAAAAATCGTCGTCTGGAACGACAGGACTTGGAATTAGCACTCCGCTCTGATCTCAGTAACCTATGGCAAGCCTATCGCAACAATCTTCAATTGTTGAATCTGGAACGTCAAAACCTGATAACCGCCAAAGATAATCACGATATTGCCATGGACCGTTATATACAGGGGGACCTTTCCGGTTTTGAAGTGCGTGAAGCACAAAAGAGTTTGTTAGATGCAGAGGAACGCATCCTCTCTGCTGAATATAACACGAAACTTTGCGAAATATCCCTGTTGCAAATCAGCGGCAAGATTACGAAGTATCTGGAATAAGGAAGTAGTTTCCATTTATTTTTTTATTGGGTTAATCTTCTTATCGGGAGGATTAACCCAATTTTTACTGTATAAAAAACAGTTATTACATACCGATGTTTTTCTTTCTTCCTACATTTGCATACTATAAAAACATTAAATAATAAAAGCCATGAGAAAACTAAGTCTTTTCTTACTGCTACTTTTTATCCTGACAAACGCCTCAGCCCAAAAAGCAACAGATTACAGAAAACAACAGAACTACAAAGAATGGGTACACATCGCCCCTAAATTTGACGATGATTTCTTCAAGACGGAAGAAGCCCAACGCATCGGTGACAACGTGTTACTCTATCAACAAACGACCGGAGGCTGGCCCAAGAATATCTATATGCCGGCAGAACTGACGGAACAAGAATATAATGCGGCACTAAAAGCTAAAGAAGATACCAACCAAAGCACCATCGACAACAATGCCACCACGACAGAAATAGAATATTTGTCACGGCTTTATCTGGCTACGCAAAAGGAGAAATATAAAGAAGGAGTGCTGAACGGTATTCAATATCTGCTCAAATCGCAGTATGAAAACGGTGGATGGCCTCAATTTTATCCGCGTCCCAAAGGTTATTACGTACAAATCACCTACAATGACAATGCAATGGTGAGAGTCATGAATCAACTTCGGAGCATATACGAAAAGAAAGCTCCGTACACTTTCCTTCCTGACAATATCTGTGAACAAGCACGTAATGCATTTAATAAAGGGATAGAGTGTATACTCAAAACGCAGGTGCGCCAAAATGGAGAGTTAACAGTGTGGTGCGCCCAACATGACCGTGTCACTTTGGAACCCTGCAAGGCACGTGCCTATGAACTCCCGTCACTAAGCGGACAAGAGTCGGACAATATTGTATTACTGTTGATGTCACTTCCCCATCCATCTGCAGACGTTGTAAAATCCATAGAAGGTGCTATCAAATGGTTCCAAAAGTCTGAAATAAAAGGAATACAGAAGGAATATTTCACCAACAGTGATGGCAAAAAAGACTATCGCATGGTTCCCTGTGAAGACTGTCCTACTCTTTGGGCACGTTTTTATGATCTGGAAACAAACCGGCCTTTTTTCTGTGACCGTGACGGCATTAAAAAATATGATATATCGGAAATCGGACACGAACGCCGAAATGGTTATAGTTGGTATAACAAAGATGGAAGCAAGGTGTTGAAGAGATATGAAAAATGGAAAAAAGAACAGAATAAGTAATCATAACAGATGAAAGGTCGATATTTACACTGAAAAAGTTAATATCCGGAAAGTCTTTAAGTCCTTAAAATAAGAAGAGGGGCTGTCTAACAATAAAATAGTCAGACAGCCCCTTTATTAATTCAAGGCATTTACAGCCTCTTCTTATAGTTTTATCCCAACAGGTATCAACCGGTTATTTTTTGCAATTCCACGGTTTCAACTGTTTGAAGAAGTCGTTACCCTTATCATCTACCAAGATAAATGCAGGGAAGTTTTCTACTTCGATCTTCCAGATAGCTTCCATACCCAATTCCGGATATTCCACACATTCGATGCTCTTGATGTTGTTCTGTGCAAGGATAGCTGCCGGACCTCCGATAGAACCAAGATAGAAACCACCATATTTCTGACAAGCATCTGTCACCTGCTGGCTACGGTTACCTTTTGCCAACATCACCATGCTACCGCCATGACTTTGGAACAGTTCTACATAAGAGTCCATACGTCCTGCCGTAGTAGGGCCCATAGAGCCACACGCCATGCCTTCCGGAGTTTTTGCCGGACCAGCATAATAAATAGGATGATCCTTAATATATTGTGGCAAGTCTTCACCGCGGTCCAAACGTTCTTTCAGTTTAGCATGAGCGATGTCACGACCTACGATAATCGTTCCGTTCAATGACAGACGGGTAGCAACCGGATATTTAGTCAGTTCTTTCAGGATTTCAGGCATCGGACGGTTCAGATCGATCTTCACAACATCACCTTCACCTGCCTGACGCAGTTCAGCCGGAATCAGTTCACCCGGATTTGAATCCAGTTTCTCAATCCAGATACCTTCCTTATTGATTTTACATTTGATGTTACGGTCGGCAGAGCAAGATACACCCAAACCTACCGGACAAGATGCACCATGACGAGGCAGACGGATGATGCGTACATCGTGAGCAAGATATTTACCTCCGAATTGTGCACCCAACCCAATCTTGTGAGCTTCTGCCAATACTTCTTTTTCCAGTTCGACATCGCGGAATGCACGACCATATTCGTTTCCGGTAGTCGGCAGGTTATCATAGAAATGAGTAGAAGCTAATTTCACTGTCAACAGGTTCTTTTCAGCAGAAGTACCACCTATCACGAAAGCGATATGATAAGGAGGACAAGCGGCTGTTCCCAATGTTTTCATCTTTTCAACCAGGAACGGAACCAATGTACCGGGATTCAGGATCGCTTTTGTTTCCTGATACAAATATGTCTTGTTGGCAGAACCACCACCTTTTGTTACACAAAGGAATTCATATTCCATACCTTCGGTAGCTTCGATGTCAATCTGTGCAGGGAGGTTACATTTGGTATTTACCTCATCATACATATTCAGAGGCGCATTCTGTGAATAACGCAGGTTTTCTTCAGTGTATGTTTTATATACGCCCAGTGAAAGCGCTTCTTCGTCAGAATATCCAGTCCATACCTGCTGTCCCTTTTCACCATGGATAATAGCAGTACCGGTGTCCTGGCAGAATGGAAGTACGCCTTTTGAAGCAACCTCTGCATTGCGCAGGAAAGTCAACGCCACATACTTATCGTTTTCGCTTGCTTCCGGATCACTCAGAATCTTAGCAACTTGTTCATTGTGTGAACGACGAAGCATGAATGATACATCACGAAAAGCAGCATTAGCCATCGCAGTCAAACCTTCTTTTTCAATTTTCAGGATGGGATTTCCTTCAAACTCGCTTACTGATACATAGTCTTTTGTAAGCAGATAATACTCAGTTGTATCTTTTCCCTTTTCAAACATGGGCTGATACTTAAACAGAGGTGTTGCCATAAGTTTCTTATTTTATTACGTAATGTTAGTTAGTGTGGCAAAGGTAATGATAAATTAAGAATTGAGAATTAAAAATTGAGAAATAAAACATTGTAGGATAAAAATAGGTAGGTCAATAAATGATTATTTTGCGGAGTGCCCTGAAAGGGCTTAATTATATAGCGTAGGGCAACGCCCTACGAAAAAACGACAATCTGAATTTGCGCCCTGAAAGGGCATAATTGTATACAGTTCCGCCCTTTCAGGGCTTGTGGCTGGTGTGCTTTTTTCGTAGGGCGTTGCCCTACGCTATATAATTAAGCCCTTTCAGGGCACCCCAATAAATATATAATTGTAAGAACCGATAAATTCCCATTTACCGGCGTAGCGCCGGAGCAAGGTTTCCATTCGGTATTCCCTGAAAGAGATACAGTTCCACCCTTTAGGGTATGTCTAAAACGATAACATGCCGAATGGAAACCTTGTTGGGGCGCTACGCCCCTAAATTCTCATTTATTTATCTACTTATTTTTGACTCGCTACACTATTTCCGTTTTATCAATCATTTTGATTCGCTCGATGAGCTCATTTCCAAGAGCCGTTTTATCTTCAATATGTTTCAACACCGCAGTCACAAATGTATTGCTTTCGAAATCACCGCGTACTTGCTCAAAGTCCTGCTTCATTTCGTCATGAGAGCCATCAGCACCGAATCCGGTCATAGAAGATAACGAGAATTCTTTCTTAGCATCCTCATATACCATCTTGTCCAATCCGACAACAGCTTGCTGCCAGGCTTTCACGATACCGATGATGTCTTGCGCTGTTATCGTTTCCGGATCTAGGCCATAAAATTCCTGGATCTTATGATAAGCCCATGTCCATTCATAAGTATAATAATTCTCGTGCATTTCTGCGAAGCTTGCATTGATAGACTTCAAACGATTGACTGCTCCTTTCTCAATACCATCCAGTAATCGGTCGATCTCACTCTTGGGAGCAATCAACCCGGAAACATCTACCCATTCGCCGATACCAATTTCCGTATCGGGTTTCAGGCGTTGGCGGATTTCTTCATTGCTCTGGAAGTTAATGCCTTCCAGTCGTTTTATAATGGAGTTTCCTAAGAACTTGTGGATAGCAATTTCATAAAAACGGATTCCGTTGTTCAAAGAAGAGTTCTTGATTTTAGCACTCTGGTAAGAGTAGATTTCTGAAGTTTCACCGGACACACGTTTCAATTCTTTCAAAATGGAACGCCCTTTGAACATCTTCTGAATGGTATAAGGACTCAACAGGTTATAGTTGATATAATCCAGCCTGTTCGGGTCTTTACGATTATCACGTTTCGGCCATTTTTGTGCGTCACGGATAGTACCTACACTTCTCAAGTTGACTCCCGGAACCAGATAAGTCGTATTCCGCTGCTCTATCAGGTAGGAGAAAGGAAGATTAGAAGTATCGGCATGATTGACATGACGTCCCATTACCAAAGAGAAAGCTCCGACACGTGCCGGCCACAAGATATAGGAATCAGAAGTAGTCTTCGCTCCCCTTTCCATCGTTCCTTGATGGATAGGCCCCAACTTATACATGTGGTTGCTCTGATTGGATCCCGAACCTGCATTCATAAACGAGAACATTCCGGCAATCAGCAAAGTAGATTTATGATGTGTCACGGTGAAAGGACCTGCGAAAATAGCACATGCTTCACCGTTCTCTCCTTGGCAATTACTAAAAAACAAAGAATCGGAAGCGGAATAATTATGTCCCAATTTACAGGACTGCCCGACGAAACAACGGGTCAGCATTGTGCCGTCATCCACTTTTGAACCGGAAGAGATTATGAAGTCGTCACAAATTACCCCGTGACCGATATGTACAGGCGCTGTCACATTACTATTGACGCTTCCATTGGATAAACGGCAAGTTCCACAGATATGGCAGTAATCACCAATCCGGACATTCTTGATTGAACCTGTATTGAGAATCATGACATGATTGCCAATACTGCCGACGGCAGAAGCATGTTTATTGGAATAATAATCCGCAATGGATTTCATACGGTTAATCAGTTCGGGACGATGGCGGTACAACGCAAGTATATATGCCTGATGCGCAGACAGTTTGTCGTTCATCAACACTTCACGCCCTCCTGTTTCATTCAAGACAGCCACTTCTACCCCATTACCGAAAGTGCTTAATCCATCCACTAAAATAATATCTACATTCTCAATGAAAGTATCACTACCGATCTCATAGTTAGCAATGTAGTTCTGGATATTCTCAATACAACAGTTATCGCCCACTGATACATTATGCAACGTCACATGACGCAATCCCGAATGTTTCTTGATTCCCCCCGGCAATGTAAATTCTGATTCGAATACCCCCAGTTTCACTTCACCCGAGAAACGGGTATGATGAACGTACTCACAATTAAAGCCCTCTGCCACTGATACATTTCCCCAATCATCGGCCAGACACGACTGGCTCTTCAACTGAAGTACCTCATCTTCAGTCAATCTACGATAGTCTTTCATATACTAAATGATTTATGAGTTATGATTTATGAATTATGATTTATGAACTGTGATGTTGTCCGTCATAATCGCACAGCCAACTCATAATTCAGAAATCAGAAATCATAAATCCCTCCCGTTTATTCTTCCTCTTCTTCGTAGGTCTGATAAAGAAAATCGTTATAGGGATATTTCTGAACGTGTAATTCTTTCACTCGCTGATAAACTACATTTTTCAGTTCGTCTATATTGATTCGTTCGCGGGCGGAAATAAAGAGGCAGTTATCCTCCATTTTTGCCATCCACGTCTTCATCAGTTCTTCGAGTGTTAAGTTTTCCTTTGTTCGGGGGGTAAGGTCGTCCGGCGCTTTCTCCACGTAGGTGTAAGCGTCTATTTTATTAAATACAAGTATCATAGGTTTGCCACTGCCGCCAATCTCTGCCAGTGTCTTGTTCACCACCTCAATCTGTTCCTCAAATCCGGGGTGGGAAATATCGACTACGTGCACAAGCAAATCTGCTTCACGCACTTCATCCAGGGTAGATTTAAAAGATTCTACCAAGTCGGTAGGCAACTTGCGAATAAATCCTACCGTATCCGACAACAGGAACGGTAGATTATCAATAATCACTTTGCGCACAGTGGTGTCCAAAGTAGCGAACAGTTTGTTTTCCGCAAACACTTCGCTCTTGGAGAGAAGATTCATCATGGTTGATTTTCCCACGTTGGTATAACCAACCAGTGCAACACGTATCATGCGTCCGCGATTCTTTCGTTGGGTAGCTTTCTGCTTGTCAATCTCCGCCAGACGTTCTTTCAATAATGACATACGGTTCAGGATGATACGGCGGTCCATCTCGAGCTGTGTTTCACCCGGACCACGAAGTCCCACGGAACCTTTACCGCCACCGGCACCGGAACCTCCTCCCTGGCGTTCCAAGTGAGTCCAAAGTCGCTGCAAACGTGGCAACATATATTTATATTGAGCAAGTTCTACCTGCGTCTTCGCATTGGCTGTCTGTGCACGCATGGCAAATATATCAAGGATCAGTGAAGTACGGTCCAGTATCTTCACTTTCAGTTCGGCTTCAATATTACGAATCTGTTTCGCAGAAAGCTCATCATCAAAGATGACCATTCCTACTTCACGTTCTTCTTCCTCTTCGTTACGGATATATTGTCTGATTTCTTCCAACTTTCCTTTTCCGACATAAGTCACTGAATGAGCTGTCGGCAACTTCTGCGTAAATCGTTTCACTACTTCCGCCCCAGCCGTCTCGGCAAGGAAAGCCAGTTCATCCAGATACTCGTTCGTCTTACGCTCATCCTGCGTTTGTGTGATGAGTCCGACAAGCACTGCTGTCTCTACTTTGGCTTCGGATATTACAAATTCTTTCATTCTTTACTTCTAATATATAATAATGTGGGCGCAAATATAACAAAAAAAAAGAGGACAATGTTTTATTGTCCTCTTTTTCGTATCATTTATCACCTTAGAATCTATAAATCAAACCACATCTTTTCCCAAATTTTAGGAGATTCTTTGGGTGCATTAGGATTAGCAGTCATTTCCTCAGGACTATATTCCCATCTACGAATAAGTTCCCGAGAAGTAGCTTCTGTCGGCACAGTAAGTACAGGTACCTCATTACCATTGGATCCTGATCTTCTCCACTGTACAAATTCTTCCAACGGTCTGTCCATCAAATCAATCCATTGCTGAATATGAATCTCATATAAAGCTCTATCAGGTTCCAATGTGTTTAAATCATCCAAAGCATCAATAAATTCAGTTGTCTTTACCGGATCCGCTTCATAATAATCACAAGCTGTTTGAATAGCTTTCTTATATAATTCATTAGCTTTCACCAAATTAGAAGTTACTCCCAACCCACGTACATACGCTTCCGCTTCAAAAAACAACTGTTCCTGATAAGAATAAATTAATTCAGGGGCCTCTTTTCTAAAAAGATACTTACTTATAACGGAAGATAATAACTCCGCATTTTCATCATCAGTTTCTTCTGCTGCCTGCCGAGTATCCAAGCCTCGATACAGCCCGTCAGCTCCCGGTTCAAAATATCTGGAAATACGAGAATCATTGCGTTCCTGCATAGGCTTCAATACATTATTATTTGCAAAAAACATAATATTGATGCCATTTGTATACTTCTCCAATATTTTATATTTAGGATTTTCATTACCGGCAGTCTGTAAATATGGGAACTGCAGATTATCATCAGCCGAACTAATCATACCACCGTCACTTATCAACTTTCCAATCTGTTCTGCTTTCGTCGGATCTTTATCCACCATTGTCATTAAAGTTCTGAATTTTAAAGATTTGGCCAACCGAATCCACTTTTGCATATCACCTTTATAAAAAATATCGTAATCAGTAATGGCCAAAGGATCATCCAAGTTGATCTCATTCAACGCTTCATCCAACAAGCTTACTACACCATTCAAAACTACTTCCTGAGAATCAAATTTTGGATATTTAACTCCTTCTATCCAAGCCTCCGTAAATGGAATATCTCCCCATATCATTGTTGTCTCATAAATATGTTGAGCTAGAATAATTTTACATTGAGCAATTCCATTATGATTGACAGGAGTAGCTTCTTGAGCATTTTTGATAGCTAACTGCAAATTATTACCTCCAACAGAATAGTAATGCTTCCATGTATTACCAAGGCTATATGGATCTATGACATAATAACCTTCCGCCCAGCCCCCATAATCATCGCCGCCGTCTGCCTGACACTGGATACTTTGAGAAAGAGGAATGTAAGCATCTCCTCCGGTACGACTACCAGCCCAATTCACTACTGCATAATTGAATAAATACCCGGGATCCACCTTTTCCGCAGAATTTGGATTATGATTAACATCCAACCAATCACTACATGAGCTCAAAATAGCACATGTAAATATGATTGCTATAGTATATATTGATCTTTTATTTTTCATATTATTTCTCTTTGATAATTATTATAATGTCAATCTAATATTAAATCCGAAACTTCTTGTTGTCGGGATACTATTGAACTCAACTCCCCCACCGATCTGTGCAGGTCCAAAAAAGTTAGCTTCCGGATCAATGTGAGGCACATGATCTTTTATAATCCAAAGATTACGAGCCTCAAAGCCTAAATCAAGAGATTTGACAAAGAAACTTCTAAACCATTTTCTAGGAAAACTATAAGAAAAGTTCAACTCACGTAATTTAACATATGAAGCATCGAAAATATTACCCTCATTATTACTTGATTTTGCCACATGCCCCCAATAATCTTGCATACTTTTAACCGGCACATCATTAGCTCTGTAAGTTCCATCAGATTGTAAGATGACTCCCGGTTCAATAAACGACGCATCTTCTCGATGGGCAGCAGTTTCAGCAGCAAGTCCGGTAGTACGTAAAGTACCCACTGTTTCAGAGTAAAGAGAACCACCTTGACGAATATCTATCAGGAAACTCAATGTGAAACCTTTGTAAGAGAACGTATTATTAATACCCATTGTAAAGTCCGGGTAAACATCTCCCAAACGCACATTGTTTACAATTTCACGGAGTCCTGTCTTTTCGTTAATAACATAATTGCCCGAATCATCACGTTTCCAACCTGTACCATACAGACCAAACGAACCACCAACTTCCGCTTTTATCTGCAATCCACTCAATCCACTAGTCAACGAGTACTCATCCAACCCTTCTGCCAGCTCATCAACTTTCTGGGTGTTTTTTGCAAAAGTAGCCTCCAAGTCCCATTTAAAATCCTTAGTCTGTACAGGGGTAACTCCTAATGCTACTTCAATCCCTTTATTAGATACTTTTCCCGCATTAATATTATTGGCAAAATACCCCGTGGACAAAGGAACATCAATGCTTACGATTTGATTTTTAGTTACACTTTTATAATAAGTCAAGTCTAAACGAATACGATTTTGGAAAAAGCGTAAATCAGTACCTACCTCAAACGATGCCTGATTTTGTGGTTTAAGATTCTCATTCGGCAATACACGAGGACCTGTAAATCCTACTAATCCATTATGGGGAAAAACATTCGTTAAATTATACTGCAAAAAATAAGAATTAACCGGAGTATATTGAAACGCCAACTGGTATGGTTGTTCATCACTACCGACATTAGCATAACTCATACGCAATTTTCCATAACTCAAAACATCCTTATTCTTCATCAATTCTGTAAAAATAAAACTACCACTAATTGACGGATAAAAATAAGAACGGTTATTTACAGGTAATGTAGATGACCAGTCATTTCTTCCTGTCACATCCAAAAATACCATGTTCTTATAACTGAAGCTTATATCTCCATAAAGACCAACCAGCCGTTTCTTAGAGGTATAATTTACCGGACTCGTTGTCTTAGCATTAGTATATGCATACAATTCATCTACAACCAGATTTTGCGCCAACACATTATTATTTCTCCAGTCTTCCTGATATATATTGTGTCCCAACATTACTTTTACTCCATAATCTTCCGCAAATGTTTTCTCATACGATATCATCAAATCATTATTCAAAATACGCTTATAGAGATCCCATGTCTGGAACTGTCCTTCAAGATTACCAATTGTCCCTTTCGAATATACTTTACGTCTGGTTTCTGTATAAAAGTCAGTTCCTGCATTATTCGAGATTGTCAGTCCTTCTATCGGTTTATAAGTCAAAACAATATTGCCGATAAGACGATCCAACTGATTAGTAAATTTATTCTTGTTGATTATCCAATACGGATTGTTACTCTTTCCTTCCGGATCCAGTGATATTTGCTTACCGTATTCGTCAATCCAATTGTTTTTCACATCGTTGATATTTACCGTACGCGGCATTCCGTTTATCAAAGGAATGAGCAAGTTATTATCATTAGATCCCTGAGCAGGCCGTCCTTCCGAATCAGAGCGGATGTACTGTGCTGAAACTCGCCCTGTGAAGTTCTTGGTGAAATTCATACCACCATTAACGGCAAAAGCATATTTATTATAGTCGGATCCGGGCACCACCCCTGTCTGATTAGTAGTAGAGACACTGATTCTAAAATCAGAACGTTCTGTACCACCAGCAATTGCGACATTATTTATATAACTCATACCTGTCTCATAGAAATCTTTTACATTGTCAGGATATGCTTGCAAAGTAACCTGTTCTCCTTTAAAATCTGCAAATGTCTGATCTTGCACAGAAGATATCTTAGGCCCCCAACCATTCAACATTTTTACATTATATTTGCCATAACTTCCTTGTGCGTAATCATTTTGAAAATCTGGCAGTTTCAAAACATTCTCAAAACGTGTGGAAGAATTAACTGTAACAGATACCTGCGAATTGCGACTACCTTTTTTGGTAGTTATTACGATAGCACCATCTTTCGCACGCGCACCATACAATGCAGTTGCCGCAGCCCCTTTTAAAACATTAATAGACTCGATATCATCCGAGCTAATATCTCCTGCACGGTTTCCAACATCAACAATGCCATTAGTTCTGTCCGGATTGAACGCCCCATTGTCAATAGGCAAACCATCAACAATAAAAAGTGGAGACGACACGCTACCAATAGAAGAAGCACCACGAATCTGAATACTAGAACTTCCCCCTGCAGTACCTGACGACTGTCCAATCTGTACACCTGCGATCTTACCTGATAAGGAGTTTAAAACATTACTTTCACGTGCCTTGGTTATTTCATCACCTTTAACACTTGTCACTGAATATCCCAAAGACTTTTCAGAACGTTTAATCCCCATCGCAGTCACCACAACCTCATCAAGTTTCTGAGAATCAGATTTTAGCACAACTTTCAGATTCGGTTTTATAACCACTTCCTGCGTCTGCATACCAATGTACGAAATCTGCAAAGTCTTTGCAGAACTAAATACAACTATAATATCTTGATTACTAATAATATACACGATGTTTACTTTCCTTCGGCAATAAATCTTTTGTTGTAGTTATTATGCAGATTATCAATATGTTAAATACCTACCAAACATATTAATTTGCTGATTTATGATACCAGATTTCTATCAAAAATAGGACATAACCATCTATTAATTAATTATTTAAGTTCTTGTCTTATATGATATAAGCTAAAACTTATTTCCATCTTAACTGTTGAAGATGGTTTTATTGTTCTAAATTATATCCAATAATTATTGACTATAATAATATATTCATTAGCAAACGATAATCTAAGAAAAAGAAAAACTCCAGATGAAAAAATGCATATTTTATTACTGTATATTTTAAAATATGCAGGGGTGGATTCAAATATTCTCCAAAATCGCAGAGAATATGATTGATGAATATTCATATTGGATGGTTATATGCTTTTTCTGTATCAAAGAGATTGTGTAATTACATCTAATTATGTAAAAAGAAGTATTTATCATTTATCTGACGCTAAAATGAAAGAACCCCAAATGCCGGATTCTAATAGCTATTAGAGGCTATCAGGGTTATAAATTAGCTTTTAATCCTTTCCTTTTAAAGAAAGCAAGGGCTTCTCTACGACCAATGACTCGTTCCTTTTAAAGGAACACTTTATTCCTTTAAATGGGACGAGTGATAATATTCGTAATAACGATGTGTATTTAGGTTATGTATATGCGTTTTTGAAACTGAAATTGCATATTCTTTCATTTAATTATACACTTTTCTTTCTATTAGAGAAAATTAGCCCCTCCATTTCTAAAACTAAATCTTAAAAACAGAACACTTTCATCTAGCTTTTGTACCTATTATTATTTTTTGATGAGGCCGTTTTCTCAAGATCACGTACCACTGTTATATCCATTATATTTGCATATACCTGTGTAGTCTTCACACTTTTGTGTCCTAATAGCTTTTGTACCGTAGTAATATTTGCACCACTATATAATAATAAGGTGGCATTTGTATGCCGGGCGGTGTGAAATGACACACGTTTATCTATTTTCGCCAAGCCTGCTAATAAATTCAATTCTTTGTTGATATTAGAATTGTCTTTCAACTTAAAGAAGCTGTCAAGATCATCTTTATAGCGTTGCAATATCTCAATTCCTTTGCCTTCAAATAACAAATATAAAGGAAGACGTACCTCAATACCAGTTTTAACAGACTTGTATATAATCCAGGTTTCCTGATGGAATTCAACAATATTTGCGGAGGTCAGACTGGTGAAATCAGAATATCGTAACCCTGCGTAGCAACAAAATAAAAAAGCATCTTTTGTTTTTTGTAGCCTCGTATATCTTCCTGTTAGCTGTAAATTTTCAAAGCGATATAACTCTTCCGGAGCCAAGTGCGTATGACTTCCCTCTATACTTTTAATTTTATACTTTCTAAAAGCATACTTTTGTATATCCATATATTCCTTATTTATAGCAACGTTAATATATCGTTTTAGATGCTTCATGTGCTTGGCAATGGTATTAAGGTGATAGCCTTTAGACTGCAGGTGATTATCAAATGAGGACACAAATTCAAATGTCAAATCGGTGAATAATATCTCTTTCTTAAATTCCTGAAGTAATTCAAGAGTGGAAAGATGATTTTGTCTGGTACTCTCTTTCAAAAGAGAATTAGCGACTTCTTCTTTGAAGAAAGTTAAGAATGAGCTCCCGTTACTTAGAGGCTTATCAATCGAATTCTTTAATAAATCTAGCGATATTGTTTTTCCTTGTTGCCATAATCCAAGTTCAGTATGCTCAATAGCTGCTATATTCTCATACAACATACGATTCAAAACATTGGCATTAGGATGATTCTTCACCATCTTTCGTTTGGCATCCCACTGATCGGGTTTGAGATATATTTTGGTGGAGAAATACATTTTTTTTCTGTTCAGATAGGCCTCTACCTGTACTAACGCCATTCCTTTTTTATTCAATCTCTTCTTTCTGTTAAACACAAGGTTGTAACTGATCTTTTCCATACTTTCATTTTTAAATTAATAATAGAACAAATTAGACGTAATTCTGTGCTATATCAGAGACGAATAAGCATTAATATCTCTAAAAAAATAAATCTTCAAATAATATAGTATTCACAAAACTTTAAATTAAATGCCACTTTTTTATTCGCTTTTCCACGAAAAAAGCAAAAAGAACAGCTTTTAAAGGTGTTTTATGACTAAAAACGAGTAAAAGAAATATTAAAAGATGCATTTTGCTCATACAAAGTGTTACTAGCTATTTTGGCAATCAACGCTTTTAATAAGAAAAAACATGCTTATCGACATAAATACAGCACACAAAATAACAAAATGTTATATTTGCAACCTTTTTTTATTAATATAATTGTTAGTTTCAGTTTTATTAATATATTTGCAAATTGTTAGAGTAAAGATACAAATAATGTAAAGTTAAACTTTAAGAGAGAATTTATGAAAAGAAAATTAATGCTGTTATTGGCATGCCTTTTTGTGGGCATAGGTCTGGTAACTGCCCAAACTCAAAAAGTCACAGGCGTTGTGATTTCTGAAGAAGACGGGCAGCCAGTTGTTGGCGCTTCTGTGTTGGTAAAAGGTACCACTCAAGGTACAATCACAGATGTAGATGGTAATTTTAATTTGTCGAATGTACCAAGTTCTGCAAAGACTTTGCAGATTTCGTA
>NZ_JAHQVH010000119.1:0-356 GCF_019052435.1 Bacteroides sp. MSK.20.12
CTACGCTATATAATTAAGCCCTTTCAGGGCACCCCAATAAATATATAATTGTAAGGCTTTCAGCCTAACTGCAAAATTCCCATTTAACCGATAAATTCTCATTTAACCGATAAATTCCCATTTAATTAAGAACTGTACTGAAATGAATGAAAGTTTTTCCTACTATAAAGTTGAAAAACATAAAAACATCTGCCACCTGCAACCAAACGTGTGTAACACACTAGTTGATAAATAGTTGGAACGTTGCAGATACCTGTGGCAGATAGGTTGCAGATAAAGTATCTGCAACACGTTATATAATCAAAGAAAAAGCCTTGATTCCTTTGTGCAAAGCTATGGGATAATTGGGGTGACTC
>NZ_JAHQVH010000031.1:0-71037 GCF_019052435.1 Bacteroides sp. MSK.20.12
ACTCGTTTCCACTCACAAAGATAGTCGCGGTCTTGCTTTTCATAGAGGAAATATACGAAATTAAAAGAGGAAAGTCAATAGCTTTTTAAAATTTGATGTGATACAATACATGTCTGCACAACGGATGTTCACCAGGGACAAGCGGATGATCGAATTCCCTCATTCGTTCCATTCCTATTTTCTGCATTACACGTTCTGACCGTTGGTTGAGAAGGGAAGTAAAAGAAAAGAGTTCTTTTATATCTGTTTTATTGCGCGTATACTCCAAACATGCATTTGCAGCTTCAGGAGCATAACCCTGTCCCCAATATTCGTATGCTAACCGCCAGCCTATTTCTATGCCTGGAGCAAAGTCTACATCAAATGTAATCTGATGTAGTCCGGTATAGCCCATATAAGTATGATCTTCTTTTCGTTCTACGGCATACAAACCAAAGCCACAAGTTTGGAATTCATTTTGAATACGCTGATAAAAGGCAAATGATTCTTCCGATGACAATGAATTAAGAAAAAACTCCATCACATTCGGATCGGCATTCATACGGGCAAAAAACGGGATGTCTTCTTCTCTCCAGTCTCGGAGAATCAGACGGGGTGTTTCTATATACTTTTGCATAACTATGATAATAATAGAATGCAAAGGTACAATTCTTTTTTCCTTATTGGAAGTTATTCGTTATTATAAGTATTAACCATCATTCATCGAATATCCCCTTCCACATATAATCAGTCTAGTCAGCAGCGTGGTACGGATGTGTAAACCAGAAGCAGGAACCTACTCCTTCGGTCGAATCCACGCCTATTTCTCCTCCCATTTGGGAAACAATGCTCTTGCAGATAGAAAGTCCGAGTCCTGTACCCTGAACAAAAGTATTCAGCTTCACAAAACGTTCAAATACGCTCTTTTGCTTTTCTTCCGGTATTCCCATTCCGGTGTCGCGCACATAGAATTTTATTTTCTGATGGGATACTTGTTCATATCCCAGGGTGATACTGCCTTGTTGGGTGAACTTTAACGCGTTATTTATAAAGTTACTGATTACTTGGGTGAATCTGTTTTTATCCGTGTAGATATAACATTCCGGGAATAATTCCCCAAAAATCAGTTCAACACCTTTACTCACTTTCATACCCATTGATTTGATAATTTCAGAACAAGTCTCATTAACATCTACATTGGTATATACAAAATTGAATGTTCCCGCTTCAATTTTCGAAAGATCGAGAATGTCCGAGATCAGTTGCAAAAGAAGTTCATTATTCTCTTGCACAATCTTAATGTATTCCTGCCGTTCGCTTCTGCTGTCCGTTTCTGCCAGAAGACTGGAGAAACCGACAATAGCATTAAGAGGAGTACGAATTTCATGACTCATATTGGCTAAGAAAGCCGACTTCAGACGGTCCAGTTCTTCTGCTTTATCGCGGGCTATAATCAATTTCTGTTCAGTTTCTTTTAAAGGCGTGATGTCATAATTGATACACAGCATGTCAATAATGCCATCTTGCGGACGATAATCTCTGACCATTACGTTAATACTGGTCCATGTATATTTACCATTCTCCCTACAGACGCGAACTTCTTTACGTAAACTGCTCGCTTTTCCTTCTTTCACTTCGCGCACAAAATTTTTCAGGACAGCTTGATCTTCAGGGACCACATGAGCGTATACCCCAATAACCTGTGGCATGGGAATCCCTTCTTTTTCTCCCAGATTCCTATACCATGTATCTTGAGCATATCCATCTCTTGTCAGTACATTGAAATGGGCAAACCCTACCTTAGCGTAATCACCGATTAAAAGAAATAGATTCTCAAATTCTTGTATCTTAGTATATGCATTAGTCGTTTCTGTCGTGTCTATATTGATAAACAGATAGTTAATAAAACGGTTTTGAGAATCATAAAGAGCTGTTACTTTAGTAGTAAGATTGATAATCCCTTTTCTCTGTGTTTCTACATATTTGTTTATCTTTGCGAAATCATAATTGATAGAGAAATTTACATTTTCTTTTGCTCTCAATTTCTCTTTTATATCTGAAGGAATATTAGGATTGTCGAATAGATTAATCCCTAATGCCTCATTCTTAGTAGACAAACCGAATATTTCGAGTTCTTTATCATTGATATCTACCAAATAGCCATCTTTATCATAAAGTTCGACACCAGCCGGAAGATTTTTATAGATATTTCTCAATATCTTTTCGCTATTGTCTAAAGCTAAACGATCTTCTTTGGCCTGTAATTCTGATTTCCGTAATTCGATACAAATACTAATAATGTTGGCCAAGGAAGAAAACCACTGAAGATCAATATTACTCCAGCTTCGGCATGCACTGACCATGTCAATACCCATATAACCCCAGACTTCATCTTTGGCAATAAGAGGAACAGCCATCAATGATTTGATATTCTGGACTTCTAACAAGTTGCGGTACTCTTGTGCTTCCAAAGGCATATCATCCAATGTATTCAGGATAATAGATTTTCGATCTGTGATCTGACGATTCCACCAGAAAGAATCATCCCAAAGTATATTTTGGAGATTATCCCGTTCTTCGGATACTCCTTTAGCCGTTGATTCATACGTACAATTCTGTACCTGTTTCTTTCTATCTATTTCAACAATATAAGTACGATCACCCCTGAATTGTTTGAGTATATCTCCTAATATTCGGTTAATCACTTGTGGTATATCATCACATTGCAGGAAAGCAAGTAATGAATATGAAATACTATTTTGTTGGTAAAGTAAACTGTTAACCTGAAGAAAGTCAATATTCTTGTTCGGATCGTCAATCGGTCTGTCTATACATTGTAGATAACCGACCATATTTCTATCTCCTTCTTTATTCGGTTTTTGGAAACAGATTTTAGAGTATACCCAGATTTCTTTGTTTTTTGCTTGCATAGGAAACATTTGTTCGTATGTCTCCAGATTAGAGAGAGATAGATATTCATTTTTAAGACGCAACCGATGGTCTTCACGTATTCTTTGGTGGAATTCGGTGAAACTGATGCGGTTACTTTCAAGACCGAGTAAGTCAACAATAAAGTCGGAACAGATATATTCTTGATTCTTCAAATCAGATTCCCACCATCCCATTTTGGCCATTTTTGCTATCTGAACGTATTTTTCATAGTCATAATTTGTTTGTTCTTTCATATTGTTTGCTTTTGTTTTCTGTTTTGTATTATAAGACATTAGCCGGCAAAGATAAGCATAACTTTTAAATAATGAGGCGTTTGCATATCACAGCAGGATGAAAGTGAAAATTTGGTGCTGAAAAGTGGAAAAAGAGACAAATGAGTACAAACAGGGGATTATTTCGTCTTTCTCTTAGTGAAGAAGTGAATTATATAATCTATAATATATATCAGAAGAATGAAAAATACCAGATTATTCATGTTTGCGGCATGCACACTTTTTTTGGCAGCGTGTGGCAGGCAAACCGTGAAGATTATGACTCCGCCGGATGCGTCAAATCGTGTTTTGTTTGGTGCGGAGCAGTTACAGACTACCTTGGATAAAGCCGGTTATCAGGTAATGATGCAACAGGGAGACACGACATTCTCCGATCCTGAAATCAAAACGATTCTGTTGACGGAAGTAAATGACACGACACTCAAGAAAGAAGGTTTTCATATTTCGACGACGGGCAATCTGACCAGAGTGTCCGGCAGGGATGGGAGTGGTGTCATTTACGGATGCCGTGAACTGATTGACCGTGTGAATGATTCGGATGGTAAGTTGAACTTCCCGGAGGAACTGAAAGACGGTCCTGAAATGGTATTGCGTGGTGCATGTGTAGGATTACAGAAGATGACCTACCTGCCGGAACATGGTGTATACGAATATCCGTATACGCCGGAAAGTTTCCCCTGGTTTTATGATAAAGAACAATGGATTAAATACTTGGATATGTTGGTTGCCAACCGCATGAATTCGCTGTACCTTTGGAACGGTCATCCGTTTGCGTCATTGGTGAAACTGGAAGATTATCCGTTTGCACTGGAAGTAGATGAAGAAACATTCAAGATGAATGAAGAAATGTTCTCTTTCCTCACAGAAGAAGCGGACAAACGCGGTATCTTTGTGATACAGATGTTTTATAATATTATTCTTTCCAAACCTTTTGCTGAACATTACGGACTGAAAACACAGGATCGTAACCGTCCCATTACTCCTCTGATTGCCGATTATACACGCAAGAGCATTGCTGCTTTCATTGAAAAATATCCCAATGTAGGATTACTTGTTTGTCTGGGTGAAGCGATGTGTACAGTTGAGGACGATGTAGAATGGTTTACAAAAACAATTATTCCGGGAGTGAAAGACGGATTACAGGCTTTGGGACGTACGGATGAACCGCCCCTTTTATTGCGTGCACACGATACGGACTGTAAACTGGTGATGGATGCTGCACTGCCACTCTATAAGAATCTTTATACGATGCATAAGTATAATGGTGAATCGTTGACTACCTATGAGCCTCGTGGTCCCTGGGCGAAAATTCATACAGATTTGAGTTCGTTGGGTTCCATTCACATCAGTAACGTGCATATTCTGGCAAATTTGGAACCGTTCCGCTGGGGATCTCCGGATTTCGTTCAGAAGGCGGTAACTGCCATGCACAATGTACATGGTGCCAATGCATTGCACCTTTATCCACAGGCTTCATATTGGGATTGGCCTTATACTGCTGATAAATTGCCGAACAATGAGCGTGAGTTCCAATTGGATCGTGACTGGATTTGGTATCAGACCTGGGGACGCTATGCGTGGAACTGCCATCGCGACCGTACAGATGAAATGGGTTACTGGAACCATCAGTTAGGCAAATTCTACGGAACATCTGACGAAAATGCAAGCAATATCCGTGTAGCTTATGAAGAAAGCGGTGAGATTGCTCCGAAGTTATTGCGTCGTTTCGGTATCACAGAAGGAAATCGCCAAACGTTATTGCTGGGTATGTTTATGAGTCAGCTTGTCAATCCGTACAAATATACGATCTATCCGGGATTCTATGAAAGTTGCGGACCGGAAGGAGAGAAGCTGATAGAGTATGTAGAAAAAGAATGGAAAAAGCAACCTCATGTAGGTGAAATGCCTTTGGATATTGTTGCTCAAGTAATAGAACATGGAGATAAAGCAGTAGCGGCTATTGATAAAGCAGCAGGTTCCGTCTCTTCAAATAAGGATGAATTTGCACGTTTGCAGAATGATATGCATTGTTATCGTGAATTTGCGTATGCGTTCAACCTGAAAGTGAAAGCTGCCAAACTGGTATTGGATTATCAATGGGGAAAAGAGATTAAGAATCTTGAAGAAGCTATTCCTTTGATGGAACAAAGCTTGGAACACTATCGCAAATTGGTGGAACTGACGAACGAACATTACTTGTATGCCAACAGTATGCAGACTGCCCAACGTCGTATTCCTATTGGTGGAGATGATGGAAAGAATAAGACTTGGAAAGAATTGCTGGTACACTATGAGAAGGAATTGGAAAATTTCAAAGCCAACCTCGCTTTGTTGAAAGAAAAACAGAATGGAAATGCGGTGACTGAAACTATCGAGATTGCTGCCTGGACTCCTGCAAACGTGAAACTGATCTCTAATTATCCGACAGTGAAAGTGGATGAGGGTATTTCTTTATTTGTGGATGTCCCAGGTAAGATAGAAGCAGTAGCTCCGGAATTGAAAGGAATGAAGGCGCTCCGCTTCAATGGAAATGAGCAGAGAGAGAAAGGCACAAGCATCACTTTCGAAACGGATGCTCCGGTGAAATTGTTAGTCGCTTATTTCAAAGACGACCAGAAAAAGTATGCAAAAGCTCCGAAACTGGAAATTGATGCATCAGCCAATGATTACGGTCAGGCGGAACCCGTGTTGACGAATGCTGTCCGTATCAACGGAATGCCTTTGGCAAATGTGCATGCATATAGTTTTCCGGCTGGAAAGCATACATTGATGTTACCCAAAGGTTATCTGCAAGTGTTAGGATTCACGGCTGCGGATACGAAAGTGCGTAATGCCGGGCTTGCCGGGGATGAAGAGACAATGGATTGGTTGTTTTATTAATGGGAATTTAGCAGTTAGGCTGAAAGCCTTACAATTATATATTTATTGGGGTGCCCTGAAAGGGCTTAATTATATAGCGTAGGGCAACGCCCTACGAAAAAAACACACCAGCCACAAGCCCTGAAAGGGCGGAACTATATACAATTATGCCCTTTCAGGGCGCAAATTCAGATTGTCGCTTTTACGTAGGGCGTTGCCCTACGCTATATAATTAAGCCCTTTCAGGGCACTCCGCAAAATTATCATTTAGTGGTTATGCACTATTTAAGTATTAAACGATTAGAAAAAGTATCATGAAGAAGTTATTGCTGGCAGTTTTTAGTATAGCCACCACTTTCTCTCTGTATGCGCAAAGGGAAGTTCCGCAGGAACGAATGGAGCAGATTTACGAGGAAGTAAAGACACCATACAAGTACGGGCTCGCAGTTGCCCCGGCAGACAATTATCATAAGATTGATTGTCCTACCGTTTTTCGCCAGGGAGACAAGTGGCTGATGACTTATGTGGTTTACAACGGTAAAGGTGGAACCGATGGTCGTGGTTATGAAACCTGGATAGCAGAAAGTGATAATTTGCTCGAATGGCGCACTTTGGGACGGGTTCTTTCTTATCGGGATGGAAAATGGGACTGCAATCAGCGTGGCGGATTTCCTGCATTGCCGGATATGGAATGGGGTGGAAGCTATGAGCTTCAGACTTATAAAGGTCGCCATTGGATGACTTATATCGGTGGTGAAGGAACGGGCTACGAAGCTGTAAAAGCTCCGCTTTATGTCGGACTGGCATGGACGAAAGGAGATATTTCTACGGCACATGAATGGGAATCTCTGGACAAACCGATTTTGAGCATCCATGATAAAGATGCCCAATGGTGGGAGAAACTGACTCAATATAAGAGTACCGTTTATTGGGATAAAGATAAAACATTGGGAGCTCCGTTTGTGATGTATTACAACGCGGGCGGGCATCATCCGGAAACGAATTTAAAGGGCGAACGTGTCGGCATTGCGCTTTCCAAAGATATGAAAACATGGAAACGCTACTCCGGAAATCCGGTCTTTGCGCATGAAGCTGATGGAACCATTACAGGAGATGCGCATATCCAAAAGATGGGAGATGTGTATGTGATGTTTTATTTCTCTGCTTTTGAACCTTCGCGTAAATATAAAGCATTCAATACATTTGCCGCCAGCTATGATTTAGTGAACTGGACCGACTGGAAAGGGGCCGACCTGATTATCCCCTCCAAGAACTACGATGAACTGTTTGCTCATAAGAGCTATGTGGTGAAACATGACGGAGTGGTTTATCATTTCTATTGTGCGGTAAACAACGCAGAGCAACGTGGCATTGCCATTGCTACCAGTAAGCCGATGGGACGTTCGGCTGTCCGTTTCCCGAAACCGGAAATCAAGAACCGCCGGCAAATTATTGAATTAAATGAAGGCTGGAAAACTTGGAGAGTTGAGAATGGAAAGTTGAGAGTTGAGAGTGAAAAGACTGTGAATATACCTCATAACTGGGATGATTATTATGGGTATCGTCAATTGACTCATGGCAATCTTCACGGAACCGTTCTTTACAAAAAGGACTTCACCCTCAACAACTCTCAATTCTCAACTCTCAACTCTCAACTTAAAAAATATTTCCTTCGCTTTGAAGGAGTGGGTACATACGCCACCATTACAGTGAACGGAAAGGACTTCGGTCGTCATCCCATAGGGCGCACTACGTTGACTTTGGATGTCACAGATGAATTGAAACAGGGAGTAAATCGCCTGGAAGTGAAAGCCGAGCATCCTGAAATGATTGCCGATATGCCTTGGGTATGTGGAGGATGTTCATCGGAATGGGGATTCAGTGAGGGTTCCCAACCGTTAGGTATCTTCCGTCCTGTGGTATTGGAAGTAACGGATGAGATTCGCATAGAACCTTTCGGTGTACATATTTGGAATGACGAAAAGGCTGCTAACGTATTTGTAGAAACAGAGGTTAAGAATTATAGTAAAACAACAGAAACGGTAGAGTTAGTCAATAAACTAAGCAATGCCGATGGAAAACAAGTTTTCCGTTTGGTTGAAAAAGTAACTTTAGCTCCGGGAGAAATGAAAGTGATTCGCCAGCAGGCTCCTGTTGAGAATCCTGTCTTGTGGAATACAGAAAATCCATATCTCTATAAATTGGCTAGCATGATTAAGCGCGATACGAAGACAACGGATGAAATTTCGACACCCTTCGGTATTCGTACCATTAGCTGGCCGGTAAAACGAAACGATGGAGACGGACGTTTTTACCTGAATGGAAAGCCGGTGTTTATCAATGGAGTATGTGAGTATGAGCATCAGTTCGGACAAAGCCATGCGTTCAGTAATGAACAGGTTACCGCAAGGGTAAAACAGATACGTGCAGCCGGTTTCAATGCGTTCCGGGATGCTCATCAGCCCCATCATCTCGATTATCAAAAATACTGGGATGAAGAGGGAATCTTGTTTTGGACACAATTTTCCGCCCACGTGTGGTATGACACTCCGGAGTTTCGTGAGAACTTTAAAAAGTTGCTTCGTCAATGGGTGAAAGAACGTCGTAATTCTCCGTCAGTGGTGATGTGGGGATTGCAGAATGAAAGCACTTTGCCTCGTGAGTTTGCACAGGAGTGCAGTGATATTATTCGGGAGATGGATCCGACTGCAAAGACAATGCGTGTCATAACAACCTGTAATGGCGGTGAGGGTACAGACTGGAATGTGATTCAAAATTGGAGTGGTACGTATGGAGGAGATGTGACGAAATACGGTCGTGAGCTCTCTCAAGCAAACCAATTGTTGAACGGAGAATATGGAGCGTGGAGAAGCATCGACCTACATACGGAGCCGGGAGATTTCCAGGTGAACGGAGTGTGGAGTGAAGACCGTATGTGTCAGCTGATGGAAACTAAAATCCGTTTGGCAGAACAGGCTAAAGATAGTGTTTGCGGACAATTCCAATGGATATACAGCAGTCATGACAATCCCGGACGCCGCCAACCGGATGAAGCGTATCGCAAGATAGATAAAGTAGGTCCGTTCAATTATAAAGGATTGGTTACTCCGTGGGAAGAACCGTTGGACGTATATTATATGTATCGCGCCAACTATGTTCCGGCTGCAAAAGACCCGATGGTTTATCTGGTGTCACATACATGGGCCAACCGTTTTGAAAAAGGACGTCGCCGTGCCACCATCGAGGCTTACAGCAATTGTGATTCTGTATTGCTATACAACGATCTGACAAATGAAAAGGCAACCTTCCTCGGACGTAAAAAGAACAACGGAACAGGCACTCATTTTATGTGGGAAAAACGGGATATTCGTTATAACGTGCTTCGTGCAGTAGGCTATTATAAAGGTAAACAGGTGGCAGAAGACCTGATCCTATTAAATGGCTTGGAACAAGCCCCTAACTTCGAACTTCTTTATCAGGATGATAAAAAGATATTGAAAGGAGAGGCAGGATATAATTATCTGTATCGTCTCAACTGTGGAGGGGATGATTATACAGATAGTTTCGGACAGTTATGGTTGCAGGACAATACGAATTATTCCCGTTCATGGGCGGAGAATTTCAAGGACCTGAATCCTTATCTTGCCAGTCAACGTACCACCAATGATCCGATTCGTGGCACCCGCGACTGGACGTTATTCCAACATTTCCGCTTCGGACGTCATCAGCTGGAATATCGTTTCCCTGTGGCAGACGGAACATATCGTATTGAACTGTATTTCACAGAGCCTTGGCATGGTACGGGCGGAAGCGCTTCTACCGACTGTGAAGGGCTGCGCATATTTGATGTTGCCGTGAATGATTCTGTTGTATTAGACGACTTGGATATTTGGGCTGAAAGCGGTCACGACGGAGTTTGTAAGAAGGTGATATATGCCACAGTGAAGGGGGGAATGTTGAAAATTCATTTCCCGGAAGTGAAAGCAGGACAAGCCTTGATTTCAGGCATTGCTATTGCCAGCACAGATCGGGAACTGAAACCGACGGTATTCCCTGCGTCCGGCTGGAGTTGGGAAAAGGCGGATAAAGAAGTAATGGAAAAGACTCCGAAAGAGTTACTTCCGGAAGACAAAAATGCTCGTGTCAGTATATCATACGAAGCAGAAACGGCCGTACTGAAAGGCAAATTCCAAAAGAAAGAACATCGCAAACAGATGGGAGTGTTTTTTGGTAAAGGAAAAGGCAACAGCATTGAATGGAATGTTTCTACCGGGTTGGCGCAAGTGTACGCCCTTCGCTTTAAATATATGAACACTACCGGAAAGCCAATACCTGTCTTAATGAAATTCATTGATTCAAAAGGAGTAGTATTGAAAGAGGACGTATTGAACTTCCCGGAAACACCGGATAAATGGAAGATGATGAGCACCACCACCGGAACCTTTATCAATGCCGGACATTACAAAGTATTACTTTCGGCAGAAAATATGGACGGAATTGCTTTTGATGCATTGGATATTCAATAAATCTTTCTATCAATTGATTTCAATAAAACGGGATACGGATAAGGTAAACTTTCCGCATCCCGTTTCTTTATATTCGGATCATTTTCTTAGAAATAGAATATAGATGTTATTTTTTTATGATTCAATGTTCCGATTTTAATTATTTAAAAGATAGGAATTAAATAATCTCTATCTTTGAGGACAAACAAAAAGAGCAATAATGGAAAGTAATATACCAAAGTATGATTTGCCGGTTGATTATATTGTAGGAGAGGGATTCGCAAAAGATTTACTGAAGAGCTATAAGAATTTTCCATGTAAGATTGAATCCGGCTTATTTATTCTTTGTATAAAAGGCACTATGGAGGTGACGATCAATACCAATACCCATCATATTAGTGAAAATGATTTAATAACTTTGCCGCCTAATTGCATATTAGAGGTGCACACATTCTCATCCGATATCCAGATTTATTATGCAGGCTTTTCATCTCATTTTATAGAAAGTATAAATTTGATGAAAGCTACCCAGCACCTTCTTCCGGTAATTATGGAGAATCCGATAGTTGCTTTATCTCCACTTCAGGCCTGTAGTTATAAAATGTTTTATGAATCATCTATTCTTTCATACGCTTCACTTAGGACGCGCGAAAATAAGGAGATAGTAAAAGCTGTTCTTACCATGTTTATCCAAGGGGCTACAGAAATATATAAGTTACAGAATAATTGGTATTTGTCTTCTCAATCAAGAAAGTATGAGATTTATCAGGAGTTTTTAAAATTAGTCATGAAACATTATACAATCCATCACGGAACATCTTTCTATGCTGATGAGTTAGGACTTAGCCTGCCCCATTTCTGTTCTACAATTAAAAAGGCGGCAGGAAATACTCCATTAGAGGTGATTGCTTCTGTCATTTTGATGGAAGCTAAATCCCGTTTAAAGTCGACCGATGAACCTGTAAAAAATATAGCTCTATCTTTAGGGTTTAATAATATCTCCTTCTTTAATAAGTTTTTTAAGCAGCATACTGGTATTACCCCTCAAGAATATAGAGGACGCTAATCTTCTGTTTTTCTATCAAATGGTAATGTAACGGTAAAACAACTACCTTTCCCAATCTCTGATTTAACGGAGATATCTCCTTGCAGGTGTTCTACAATCGTTTTACAGATAGAAAGTCCTAAACCGGTTCCCTGTTTAAAAGTATCTACTTTGTAGAAACGATCAAAGATTTCATTCAAACATTCTTGCGGAATTCCCGAACCGGTATCTTCTACAAATATTTGTACTGAATCCGCATTTCTGTTATCAAGCGTATACCCAAAATGAATATATCCTTTTTGGGTGAATTTCCGGGCATTATTAATGAAATTGCATATTACTTGTTTCAGGCGTGTAATATCTGTGTTGATATAAACATCTTCATCCGGTAATAATGACTTTATTTCAATTTCGGAAATAGGTTTCATTGCCTGTTCTTTCTCTATGTCCATCATTAAAGAGTTAAGGGAACAGTTGGAGAAAGTAAATTTAATCGTATTTGATTCAATCTTGGACAAATCAAGTATGTCGTCAATCAATCGTACTAAATGTTCGCTATTGATGCTGATTAGTCGCACGAAATCGGCACGTTCCTCTTCACTTAACTCATCATAAGTGGAACCTATAACATCAGAAAAGCCGACTATTGCATTCAGCGGCGTACGGATTTCATGACTCATATTAGCCAGAAACGCCATTTTAAGACGATCGCTTTCTTCTGCTTTTTTACGTGCCTCGATTAAGGTGTTTTCTATGTCTTTATATTCCTGAATACTCAAGCAGATTCCCACTAACCGATAGGGATGGCCGGATATGTTTGCAATATAAGTTGACTGCCCTTCAAACCATTCCCAAGTACCATCTCCCCGGCGCAGACGGAATGGAACTGTTTTGTCAAAAGTTGTATTACCACTAAGTTGTACAACAAAGGCATCAGCCATAGGTTGCCGATCGTCCGGATGAATCATATTCACATATTCCTCCATTGTCAAAGTATTATTTTCTCCTGCCGGAATACCTAAATGTTCAAAATAACGATCGTCAAGAGTAAATTCACTCCGACTTATATCATAATACCATGGATAGATTCTGGTTCTTTGCAAAGCAGTATTCAGAATATATTCCTGTGTAAGCTCTACTGTAATATTGCGGAAAAAGAATAAGATCTTGTTTAAATTAGTTCTATCCCTGATCGTTGCAAATTCTCCTCTTATAGGAAATTGTGTGTAATCAACCTGTTCTTGCATGAAGGTATGTTCAGGTAATGAATACGTATTTTCTCCCTGACGAATCTTTTCCAGAATAGTCGAAAGTATATCTTCCTTTTTATTTAGCAGTTTAAATAAACGATTGGTAGGAAAGGGAAGCATATCATTGACCGACGGATGAACATGCAGTTCTGCAAAAGCCTGCTGATTGAGTTGTATAACTTCTCCATTTGTATCAAATATAATCACTCCGTCGGGTAAAATGTTTAATAATTCATCGTTATAGAGTGTCTGTTTGTAATCTTCCATTTTTTTTATTGTTTTGTACTGAATATAAGATATATGAGACATATCTTATAACAAAGAAAACCATTTCTGTGAAGATTATAACATATTTACAGCTCTTTTTGAGCGACTTATGCGGTTATTTTAAATTGCAACACATTTAATGTTAATACAATATTCTTATTTTAATATTCGATATTCAAATATTAATAGAGAGAATGTGCCAAAACTCCTTTATGATTTTATTTTGGCACATTTCTTTTTCTTTATCTAGTAAGCTTTATCCCATTTATTTGCCAATCGTTTTTGGCTGTTCCTTCTGTGAAATTGAATGATTTAGTTTTGAGAGGTAATGGTTTGAAAGTTAGGGAAAATTCGGCTTCTCCGCTTTCAGGCAGAAAGAAATGCTTACCGGGGGTAATGCCGTCAGCTTTTTGTAATGTGTATGATGCACCTTGCTCGTCTACTAGTTTGGCATTTACACTTACTTGTATCCAGTATTTGGGTATGTAATATGCATAAAAATGAACGATAGTGGCTGTATCAGTCAATTCTACCTGCTTCACTTCAAGAATATCAGTATTGGTTGATTCAAAACTTGGATAGTTAACTACTCTTCTATTGGTGTCCCCGGTGATACTCATCTCACGCTTTGGCGCATCCAAATATCTACGCATCTTTAATTTCAGGCTGCCTTTACCATAGCCCGACCACATTTTCACGATTTTGCCTTCGGGAGAGATAAGGACATAATTCGGAATACCGTTGACGTCATATACAGCATATAGTCCTGCAGTCTGTTTTAAGTCGCTTAAGTTTTGCCAAGTCATTTCATGTTGCGCAGAAGCAGCTTTCCACCTATTTTGCGTATCCGAACTCAAACTGATGATAGTGAGTCGGTCTTTATATTGCTCTTGAATCTCTTTCATTTCGGGCAAAGCCATGATGCAGGGACCACAACCGCTGCTCCAGAAATCAAGTAACATATATTTTCCTTTGAAATCAGCCAAATGATGCACCTTTCCATCTAAATCAAAAAGATCGGCATCTGCCATGTCATCTCCTTCTTTCACCGTTTTAGGAGGGAAGAGATTAACCCTGATTTCTTGTCCTTCAATGGAAGCTTTCTGTTCTTCGTTTAATCTGTCATACAAAGCCAGTATTTCTTCCTTATTGGTAAACTTTGGATTGTACTTCAATGACATACTCAAACGGAGCAATTTTTCCATCCAGACATTAGAAATAGGGAGTTCCTTCATCAACTTTAATTCCCGTTGATTAATAATGGAAGATATACTATCACTCTTTGTTCGAAGTGCTTTTCGTTCGGTTTCTGAAGCTGAACGCATACTTCTTTCTTTGATAGCCAAGCGTTGAAATTCGTCCCATAAGTCACGGGAATCCTCAATGAATCTATTATGTTCTTGTTGTTCTTTTACCGGACTATCTACCCTCCATGTATAAATCAGAGGGTTTGTGCCCGTTACTTTTATTTTTGCGCCCGGAGTTGCATAAATATCTAACGACATTGGAGGGAAATCTGTATCGCGACACATGAGAGACAGTTGATCCATACCGCTTTCTCCTGCATTTCGCTTGAAAAAGAAAGTTCCATTACGTATCGTATCCGTACCAACTATGCTTCCTACGCGTCCATCCGTCAAAAATAAGGAAACATGAGTTCCGTCTTTCACTCCTTTTACCTCACCTTTAATTGTGTACTCGTGTTGTGCTTGTGAAACGAGACTGCCTAATAAAAAGAAGCTGCTAAATAGTAGTTTTTTCATCATCATAATATTAGAAGTAATTATACGCCACAAGGTAAAGATTTTCTTCATAGAGTGTTACTCCTTTTATTGTTCTTTAATATTTCTGTAAAAGAAAGGGGTACAAAATACCCTTTCGTCCGTCTACTTGATATGAAGAAAAAAGAACGAATGAAAATATATACTTTACTGCTTGGCGCATTGTTTGTAAGTCCTACACAGGCACAAACAATGCATGATTGGGAGAATCATCATGTTCTCCAGATCAATCGTGAACCGGCAAGAGCCGCTTTTACCCCTTTCTCTGTACAGAAAGGAGACGGCTCAATCTCTTTAGACGGAACCTGGAAATTCCGTTGGACTCCCGTTCCCAATGAAAAAGTCGTGAATTTCTATCAAACAAATTTTAATGATAAAGATTGGACGGATTTTCCTGTTCCCGCCAATTGGGAAGTGAACGGATATGGCACGCCTATCTATGTTTCAGCAGGCTATCCGTTTAAAATAGATCCTCCACGGGTGATGGGAGAACCGAAAACTGACTATACCACGTATAAAGAACGAAACCCAGTAGGGCAATATCGTCGCACCTTTGTCTTGCCGGCCGGATGGGAAACGAACGGACAGACTTTTCTACGGTTTGAGGGCGTAATGAGCGCCTTTTATGTTTGGATCAATGGCGAACGGGTAGGGTATAGCCAAGGCAGTATGGAACCGAGTGAATTTAATGTCACGAAGTATCTGAAATCCGGAGAAAATCAGATTTCACTGGAAGTCTACCGATATAGTGACGGCTCTTATCTGGAAGATCAGGATTTCTGGCGTTTTGGTGGTATTCATCGTAGTATTCATCTGATACATACGCCGGATATTCATGTCCGTGATTATGCGGTACGCACTCTTCCCGCATCTGTGGGTGATTATAAAGACTTTATTTTGCAGATTGATCCGCAATTCAGTGTATATCGAGGGATGACTGGAAAAGGGTATGTCTTACAGGGAGTATTAAAGGATGCTTCAGGCAAAGAAGTTGCCACATTGAAAGGCGATGTGGAAGATATGCTTGATTTGGAGCATAAAGCAAGCCGGATGAATGAATGGTATCCGCAGCGTGGCCCGCGTAAGATGGGACGTTTGTCAGCCATTATAAAATCGCCGGAAAGATGGACGGCAGAAACACCCTATCTTTATAAATTACACTTAACTCTCCAAAATGGAGAAGGAAAAGTCGTAGAACAGATAGAACAGGCCGTAGGTTTCCGCTCTGTAGAAATCAAAAAAGGACAACTGTTAGTGAATGGTAATCCGGTTCGTTTTCGTGGAGTGAACCGCCACGAACATGATCCACGGACAGCACGTGTCATGAGCGAAGAACGAATGCTTCAGGATATTCTTTTAATGAAGCAGGCAAATATAAATGCTGTGCGCACCAGTCATTACCCGAATGTAAGCCGTTGGTACGAGCTATGCGACAGCTTGGGATTGTACGTGATGGACGAAGCGGATATAGAAGAACACGGATTGCGTGGAACACTCGCAAGTACCCCCGACTGGCATGCAGCATTTATGGACCGTGCGGTCCGTATGGCGGAACGTGATAAGAATTATCCATGTATTGTAATGTGGAGCATGGGAAACGAAAGCGGTTACGGACCGAACTTCGCTGCTATTTCGGCATGGCTGCATGATTTCGATTCCACTCGTCCTGTACACTATGAGGGGGCACAGGGAGTGGACGGAAATCCTGACCCGAAGACGGTCGATGTTATCAGCCGCTTTTATACCCGGGTGAAACAGGAATACTTAAATCCCGGCATTGCAGAGGGAGAGGACAAGGAACGCGCTGAAAATGCACGTTGGGAGCGGTTGCTGGAGATTGCGGAGCGTACCAATGACGACCGTCCGGTAATGACGAGTGAATATGCACATTCCATGGGGAATGCATTAGGAAATTTCAAGGAATATTGGGATGAGATATATAGCAATCCCCGTATGCTGGGTGGTTTTATATGGGATTGGGTAGATCAGGGAATCTACAAGACATTACCCGATGGCCGTACCATGGTTGCTTACGGCGGTGACTTTGGCGATAAGCCGAATTTAAAAGCTTTCTGCTTTAATGGATTACTGATGAGTGACCGTGAAACTACGCCTAAATATTGGGAGGTAAAAAAAGTATATGCACCGGTTGAGTTGAGAGTTGAGAATGGAGAGTTGAGAGTAACCAACCGGAATCATCATATTGATTTATCACTTTATCGTTGTCTGTGGACATTATCAGTGGATGGTAAGGAGAAAGAACGGGGAGAAATAACATTGCCAGAAATAACTCCAGGCGAAAGTAAAACAATTGATTTGCCGGCTTTCCGATCATCAAAAGATATTTATTCTTTGAGTAATAAAAATGAGAAAGTTAGTAAGACCAATAAAAAAACGGAGAAAACTCTTTCCGATTACCAACTGAAAGTAAGCATTGTTTTGAAATCGGATGCTCTTTGGGCAAAGGCAGGACATGAAGTAGCCTGGGAACAATTCTGCTTGCAGAAAGGTGATTTAGCCTCTGCCGATCTGATTAATAAAGGAGCGCTTCAGGTGAAAGAGGATGATAAATCTTTATTGATTAGTGGGCACGGTTTTTCTGTCCAGTGGGAAAAGAAAGTGAACGGAAGTATGACTTCCCTTATATATAAGGACAAAGAAATGTTGGCTTACCTCAATGATTTTCCGGTTCAGCCTGTTACTCAAGTTTTCCGTGCTCCGACAGATAATGACAAGAGCTTCGGAAACTGGTTGGCTAAAGACTGGAATTTGCATGGAATGGATCATCCGCAGATAAATTTGGAATCTTTCCACCATGAAGAACGTGCAGACGGGGCGGTCATTGTCCGGATTCAAACAAGTAATTTATATAAAGAAGGAAAAGTGGTGACGACTTCTGTCTATACGGTCTTTTCAGATGGAACGATTGATCTGAAAACAACTTTCTTGCCACAAGGAGTTCTTCCTGAAATTCCCCGTTTAGGAATCGCATTCTGTCTGGCGCCTGCTTATGATACATTTACCTGGTATGGCAGAGGACCACAGGATAACTATCCTGACCGCAAAACATCTGCTATGATAGGGCTTTGGAAAGGAAGCGTTGCAGACCAATACGTACATTATCCACGTCCGCAGGACAGTGGAAACAAAGAGGAAGTGCATTATCTTACCTTGACCGACAAACAGAATAAAGGCATTCGTGTTGACGCGGTAGAAAACGCATTTTCTGCATCTGCCCTGCATTACACCGTACAAGACATCTATGAAGAAACTCACGATTGCGATTTAAAACCACGTGCAGAAGTTATTCTTAGTATGGATGCTGCCGTACTTGGATTAGGAAACAGTAGTTGCGGACCGGGTGTATTGAAGAAATATGCCATAGAGAAAAAAGAACATACGTTGCATCTCCGTATCAGTAGTAAACAATAATAGCAATAAATAACTAACACAATAATAAAAGTAACAATGAAAAAAGTAACCACTTTATTATCGACCTTAGCGTTGGCAACTACCCTGGCTGCTCAAAACCTTCCACAAACGGAAAGGCAATATCTCTCCGGTCACGGATGCGACGATATGGTTGAATGGGACTTCTTTTGTACCGACGGACGCAATTCCGGCAAATGGACGAAAATCGGCGTACCTTCCTGTTGGGAATTGCAAGGCTTCGGCACTTATCAGTATGGGATCACTTTCTATGGAAAGCCATTTCCTGAAGGCGTTGCCGATGAAAAAGGGATGTATAAGTACGAATTTGAAGTTCCGGAAAAGTTTCGCGGCAAACAGGTCAGTCTTGTATTCGAAGCTTCAATGACAGACACGGAAGTAAAAGTGAACGGACGCAAAGTGGGTTCCAAACATCAGGGAGCCTTCTATCGTTTTTCATACAACGTCACGGATTTCCTGAAATATGGCAAAAAGAATTTATTGGAAGTCACTGTTGCCAAAGAAAGTGAAAATGCCAGTGTGAACCTTGCCGAACGTCGTGCTGATTATTGGAATTTTGGCGGTATCTTCCGTCCGGTGTTCCTGGAGGTGAAACCAGCCGTAAACCTGCGGCACATTGCCATTGACGCAAAGATGGATGGAACTTTCCGTGCCAACTGCTACACAAATATCTCTAATGACGGAATGAGCATCCGTACACAGATTTTAGATAAAAAAGGGAAAAAGATAACGGAAACCACCGTACCCGTAAAAGCAGGAGGCGACTGGACTTCCCTGCAACTGAATGTATCTAACCCCGCATTATGGACAGCGGAAACTCCGAATCTTTATAAAGCGCAATTCTCTCTATTGGATAAGACCGGTAAGGTTTTGCATAGTGAAACAGAAAATTTTGGTTTCCGCACGATTGAGGTACGCGAAAGCGACGGACTTTATATAAACGGAGTACGCATCAATGTACGTGGTGTCAATCGCCATAGTTTCCGTCCTGAAAGTGGTCGTACGTTGAGTAAAGAGAAGAATATCGAAGACGTTCTTTTGATGAAAGGCATGAACATGAATTCTGTCCGTTTGAGCCACTATCCGGCTGACCCGGAATTTTTGGAAGCCTGTGATTCTCTCGGACTTTATGTGATGGATGAATTGGGAGGCTGGCATGGCAAGTATGATACCCCCACCGGAGTACGTCTGATTGAAGGCATGATAGAACGTGACGTGAATCATCCGTCTATTATTTGGTGGAGTAATGGTAATGAAAAAGGATGGAATACCGAATTGGATGGAGAATTTCATAAATACGATCCGCAGAAACGTCCGGTTATTCACCCGCAAGGTAACTTCTCCGGTTTTGAAACCATGCATTACCGCTCTTACGGAGAAAGCCAGAACTACATGCGCTTACCGGAAATCTTTATGCCTACGGAATTCTTGCATGGTTTATACGATGGCGGCCATGGTGCCGGATTATATGATTATTGGGAAATGATGCGCAAGCATCCCCGTTGTATCGGTGGATTCCTTTGGGTATTGGCAGACGAAGGTGTGAAGCGTGTGGATATGGACGGACTCATTGATAACCAAGGAAACTTTGGAGCAGACGGTATTGTAGGACCACATCACGAAAAGGAGGGTAGCTACTACACTATCAAACAGTTATGGAGTCCGGTACAAATCATGAATACTTCTATCGACAAGCAATTTGATGGCAAATTCTCCATAGAAAACCGTTATGATTATCTGAATCTGAATACTTGCCGTTTCCTTTGGAAGCAAGTAAAATTCCCGCTGGCAACAGATGCGTCCAATGTTGCTATTCAAGTGTTGAAAGAGGGTGAAGTGCAAGGCAGTGACGTGGTTGCTCACTCGGCAGGCATTTTGGATATAAAAACAAATATCCTCCCCAATGCAGACGCCCTCTTTCTGACAGCAATCGATCCATACGGCCATGAACTTTGGCGCTGGACTTTCCCGGTCAACAAACTGAATCAGCAGACTGAACAGCTTTCTCCCTTGTCCAGTCGTCCTACTTATACAGAGACAGAAAATGAGCTTACTGTGAAAGCGAATAAGCGTACGTTTATCTTCTCAAAGAAAGACGGACAACTGAAAGGAGTATCTGTAGATAACCGTAAGATTAGTTTCGCCAATGGCCCCCGTTTCATCGGAGCCCGTCGTGCAGACCGCTCATTGGATCAGTTCTATAACCATGATGATGAGAAAGCAAAAGAAAAAGACCGCACATACAGCGAATTCCCCGATGCTGCCGTATTTACGAAACTGGATGTGAAAGAAGACGGAGGTAATCTGGTTGTTACCGCCAATTATAAACTGGGCAACCTGGATAAGACCCAATGGACAATTAACCCGAGTGGGGAACTGGCTTTGGATTACACCTACAATTTCTCCGGTGTCGTAGACTTGATGGGCATTCGTTTCGACTATCCTGAAGATCAGGTAATCAGCAAACGCTGGTTAGGTGCCGGACCTTACCGTGTATGGCAAAACCGTATTCACGGTACACAATACGATGTTTGGGAAAACGACTATAATGATCCTATTCCGGGTGAGACTTTCACATATCCCGAATTCAAAGGATACTTTGGTGATGTTTCCTGGATGAATATCCAAACGAAAGAAGGCACTATCAGCCTGACAAACGAAACTCCCGACGCTTATATCGGAGTATATCAGCCTCGTGATGGCCGCGACCGTTTGCTTTATACTCTTCCCGAAAGCGGAATCTCTGTCCTGAACGTGATTCCTCCGGTACGTAATAAAGTAAACTCCACCGATTTGTGTGGTCCCTCTTCACAACCGAAATGGGTAAATGGTCCACAAACCGGACGAGTCATTTTCCGGTTTATGTAAATGAATCATATAAAGGTATCCACATTACGTTGGGTACCTTTTTTATTGGGCCTTCTCACCGATTTTTCAAGGAAAAAGGCTATAAGTGGGGAATAATCATTATTTTTGTTTCGTTTTATACATTCAGATTAATGAATTCTTTCCTATGTACACAATACTAATTATAGAAGATGAACCCCGGGTTGCAAATTTGCTGATGAACGGACTGGAGGAAAATGGCTATCAGATAATGGTGGCTTATGACGGACTGATGGGCTTACGGCTTTTTCAAACGCATACATTTGATCTGGTTATATCCGACATCGTTCTGCCTAAGATGGACGGATTTGAACTAGCGAAAGAAATTCGCAAAACCAATCCCAATATCCCTATATTGATGTTGACGGCATTAGGATCAACGAACGATAAACTGGACGGTTTCGATGCCGGTGCAGACGATTACATGGTGAAACCTTTTGATTTCAGAGAGTTAAATGCCAGAATCAAAGTGCTGTTGAAACGTGTGGCGGGTAATGCTCAGGAATTACCGCAGGAACTTGTCTATGCAGATTTGCGTATTGATCTTCAACGAAAAGATGTAGAACGGAATGGTATATCCATTAAACTTTCTCCTAAAGAATACAACCTGTTGTTATATATGGTAGAAAATGCCGAAAGAGTATTGAGCAGGGTTGAAATAGCGGAGAAAGTATGGAACACCCATTTTGATACAGGAACGAATTTCATAGATGTATATATCAACTATCTTCGCAAAAAGATAGACCGGGATTTTGAACCGAAACTTATTCATACCAAAGCCGGAATGGGTTTCATACTGACTGATAAAATATGAAGATCAGGACAACGTTGACTCTACAATATGCAGGGCTTACAGCTGCGGTATTCTTCGTATTTGTGATGGCTGTCTACTATGTAAGTGAACATTCGCGTAGCAATGCTTTCTTTCGTAATCTTCAAAGTGAAGCTATAACCAAAGCACATTTATTCCTTAAGGATCAAGTAGATGCCAAAACCATGCAGTCTATTTACCTGAATAATCAGAAGTTTATTAATGAAGTAGAGGTTGCCGTCTATACAACAGATTTTAAAATATTATATCACGATGCTCTGCAAAACGATATTGTTAAAGAAACGCCGGAGATGATAAAACGTATCCTGAAGCGAAAGAATATCAATTTCTATGTGGACGAATATCAGGCTATAGGACTGGTGTATCCGTTTGAGGGCAAAGACTATGTGGTTACCGCCGCAGCCTACGACGGTTACGGATACGCCAACCGGGATGCGCTAAGAAATATGCTTATTCTCCTATTTATCGGTGGATTGAGCGTATTGGTGGTTGTGGGGTATATCCTTTCTCGAAGCACTTTAAAACCGATACGTAATATAGTGAAAGAAGCGGAGAAAATCACAGCATCGCATATTGATAAAAGATTACCCGTAAAAAATGAACAGGATGAACTGGGAGAATTGAGTACGACATTCAATGCATTGTTGGAACGCCTGGAAAAGTCTTTCAATTCACAAAAGATGTTCGTCAGTAATGTATCTCATGAATTGCGTACCCCCATGGCAGCTCTTACAGCCGAATTGGATTTAGCTTTATTAAAAGAACGGAGCTCCGAACAATATCAGATGGCTATCGGCAATGCACTGCAAGATTCACATCGGATTGTTAATCTGATCGACGGATTATTGAATCTGGCAAAAGCTGACTATCAGTCGGAACAGATAACTATGGAAGAAGTCCGTCTGGACGAACTGTTGCTGGACGCCAGAGAGCTGGTACTAAAAGCTCATCCGGATTATCACATCGAATTAGTATTTGAGCAGGAAGCCGAAGAAGATAATGTGCTGACAATAATCGGAAACAGCTATTTGCTGACCACCGCTTTTGTGAATCTGATAGAAAATAACTGCAAGTACTCTTCCAACCGGGCTTCATCAGTCCTGATCGCCTATTGGGAGCAATGGGCAATCATTCGTTTGTCTGATAACGGTGTAGGTATGTCTGATACGGATAAAGAAAACCTGTTTAAACTGTTTTATCGTGGAGAGAACAAACATATTGCTCCTGGAAATGGTATAGGCATGGCCTTGACACAGAAGATTATCCACCTTCACAAAGGCGAACTGACCGTATCTTCCCATAAGGATGAGGGCACTACTTTTGTGGTGAAACTTCCGCATATTTAAGAAATTCTAATAGCTTTCTAATACCACTCTAATCATTCTCTAACAGCTTCCCGGTGAAGTCTTCCTTACTTTTGCATCGAATTAACAAATGCAGTTAGTAACTTAAAAAAATTAGAGAGTATGGTATGGAAGAAAAAACTGCGTTCATCACAGTACATATTCAATTCAGAGAAAGTCTTTTTGGTTGCCACACAACCCGGTAAGTCAATCTATTCATACTTACAGACAACAAAGCTTGGATTAACGTTGGGAGAAGTGCAGGAGCGACAATCCGTTTATGGAAGAAACGAAGTGGTACATGAACAGAAAAAGAATCCGTTTATCCTATTTATCAAAACGTTTATCAATCCTTTCATTGGCGTTCTGACCGGGCTCGCCATTATATCCTTATTTTTGGATGTATTGATGGCCGATCCCGGAGAGCAGGAATGGACGGGAGTCATCATCATCTCATCCATGGTGCTGTTCAGTGCTATTCTGCGTTTTTGGCAGGAATGGCGAGCAAGTGAGGCTACGGATTCTTTAATGAAAATGGTAAAAAACACATGTCTTGCCAAACGTGCGGGAGAGCATGAAGAAGAGATCGAAATTACGGAACTCGTTCCGGGAGATATCGTGTATTTGGCAGCCGGGGACATGGTTCCTGCTGATATTCGGATCATCGATTCGAAAGACCTGTTCATCAGTCAGGCTTCATTGACAGGAGAGTCCGAACCGATAGAAAAGTTTCCGGAGGTACGGGGACAACAGTTTCGGAAAGGAAGTGTCATCGAGTTGGACAATATTTGTTATATGGGTTCCAATGTGATAAGTGGTGCGGCAAAAGGAATCGTTTTTGAAACGGGGAACAAAACCTATCTGGGTACTATTGCAAAGAGCCTGGTCGGGCATCGTGCCACTACAGCTTTTGACAAAGGCATTAGTAAGGTTAGCTTCTTATTGATTCGTTTCATGCTGGTTATGGTTCCATTTGTGTTTTTCGTAAATGGCTTTACGAAAGGGGATTGGTTTGAAGCTTTCATTTTCGCCATATCCGTTGCGGTTGGTCTTACTCCGGAAATGTTACCGATGATTGTGACTGCCAACCTTTCTAAAGGAGCGATAGCCATGTCTAAAAAGAAAACAATTGTAAAGAATCTCAATGCCATTCAGAATTTTGGAGCGATGGACATACTCTGCACTGACAAAACCGGTACATTGACCTGCGATAAAATCGTATTGGAGAAATATATCAATGCAGATGGCAGTGACGATAACAGTAAACGTATTCTTCGTCATGCTTACTTTAACAGTTATTTCCAAACCGGTTTAAGGAACCTGATGGATAAAGCAATTCTTTCTCATGTAAGAGATTTGAGTCTGGAACATTTGAAGGATGACTACACTAAAGTGGACGAAATACCTTTCGACTTTACGCGCAGAAGAATGTCTGTTGTAATAGAAGACAGGCAGGGAAAGCGGCAAATCATCACCAAAGGAGCGGTAGAAGAGGTTCTCGATGTCTGTTCCTATGCCGAGTTCAACGGACAGATTCATCCCTTGACTGATGCCTTGAAAATCAAAGCACAGATGATTAGTGAAGAAATGAATCAGCAGGGGATGAGAGTATTGGCAGTTTCCCAGAAAAGTTTTATCGAGAAAGATTGTAATTTTGCCATTGAAGATGAAAAAGAAATGGTACTGATCGGGTATCTTGCTTTTCTTGATCCTCCGAAACCTTCTGCTGCCGAAGCCATTGAACAGTTATATGCGCATGGAGTAGCAGTGAAAATTCTATCGGGAGATAATGATGTCGTAGTGAAAGCGATTGCCCGGCAGGTAGGAATTGATACCAGTCATTTTCTTACCGGGATAGAAATAGAGAATATGGACGAAACAGCATTGAAAAAAGCGGTAAAGGATACCACTTTATTCTCAAAACTGACTCCATTACAAAAGACGCAAATCATCTCTCTGTTGCAGGAGCAAGGCAATACGGTAGGGTTCTTGGGAGATGGAATTAATGATGCAGGTGCATTGCGTCAGTCGGACATTGGTATATCAGTCGATTCTGCTGTGGATATAGCCAAAGAAAGCGCAGATATTATCTTGTTGGAAAAAGATTTGATGGTATTGGAAGACGGAGTGCTCGAAGGAAGAAAGACATTCGGCAATATCAATAAGTACATAAAGATGACTGCCAGTTCCAATTTTGGGAATATGTTCAGTGTGGTGTTTGCCAGTGCATTCCTGCCGTTTCTGCCCATGATGCCGATACATCTATTGATCCAGAACCTGTTGTATGACATATCGCAGACCACCATTCCTTTTGACCGTATGGACCCGGAGTTCCTGAAGAAACCCCGTAAATGGGATGCGTCCGATCTAAGTCGTTTTATGATTTATGTAGGTCCCATCAGTTCTATCTTTGATATTATCACGTATCTGGTCATGTGGTACGTATTTAGCTGCAATAGCCCCGAACACCAGACACTGTTTCAAACCGGATGGTTTGTGGAAGGTTTGTTATCACAGACATTGATTGTCCACATGATACGTACCCGCAAGATACCGTTCATACAAAGCCGTGCCACATGGCCTGTGATGGGACTGACCTTTTTAATCATGGCAATAGGTATTCTTATTCCTTTCACCGCTTTCGGGCGTTCCATCGGATTGACAGCTCTTCCTTTGAACTATTTCCCCTGGCTGGTTGGAATTTTGCTCTCTTATTGCATTTTGACGCAGATCGTGAAGAACTGGTATATCAGGAAATTTGTGCGCTGGTTATAGCTTTGTCTGTTTATCTCGCAAATTAAATGTATATATTGTAAAAGATTTAAAATTGAGACGAATTGTCTATCAAGAGTTTTTGCCCCTAAAATTAATTTCATATATTTAGGAGCAAGAACTCTTATTTATTTAGATTTGCAAACTTTCTAATATTCAGGCACGATGAAACACTATTATTCCTTTCTGATAATAACCTCTTTGTTATTAGCCGGATGTGGGCAAAAAGACCGGGCAAAATCTCAATTCGAATCATCTGTACAGACAGAAGAAAGTTATTCGTTAGCGAAAGAATATATTAAAGAAGCTGTTATCACAGGAAAAGTGTTGAACCGGGATTTTTATCCTCAAGAAAAGGAATTAACTCTCATCATTCCATTTTTTTGGAAAATGGAAAATCAATATCGCACCCCCATACAAGAAGATGGCTCATTTTCATTCCGCTTTCCAGTTTATGCAAAATTAAGAGAAGTTTCCATTCGCAATTATGCGGAACATTTGTATATCCACCCGGGAGATAGCATACACGTGGAAATAGACTTCAAAGATCTTTTTCATCCCAAAGTAACAGGTGATGCAGAAAAACTGAATCAAGAAATACTGGCATTTACAGAAAGCGCCTACTATTACATACAAAATTATAGTATAAACCCGAATTTGAATATTAAGGATTTTGAGGCTGAATTAAAGAAAGAATATGACTTTCGTTTGGAGCGGAGAAGCGAGTATCTGACGAAGTATAAGCCAATGGAAGATGTTACGTTATTTACTGAAGAGTTACTGAAACAGGACTATTATTACGCTTTGTTATTCTATGGTAACCAATGCCAGTTTAAAACGAGAAAAGAAATGGATCGGTATCATAAACTTCTGCCTGCAATCAATAAACTTTATAATAAAGGGATTCTTTCGGCACGTTTATATGATATTGCTGATGAGGTAGAACGCTATATAGCTTATGGGATAACATACAAAGATAAAAAAAATCCATCTGTAGAAGAGATTATGTCGGCAGTAGGAGAGAATGAACTGAACCAGTATATATATACTAAAATGGCAGTTGGCTCTTTGAATGCAAATGATACACTTGCTTTAACAACGAGGCATACACAGTTTGATTCGATCGTAAAAATGCCGCATTTGCGTGCACAAGTGATGCAGATATATAATCAGACTAAATCTTACCTGGAAAACCCGCAACCAGTTTCCAACAATTTATTATATGGTGAGTTTCACGAAAACTCAAAGCTAAAAACATCTATGCCTTACATGGAACCCGTCTATAATATACTTGAGAAGCATCACGGAAAAGTGATCTATTTCGATTTTTGGGCTAGGTGGTGTCCACCATGCCTGGCAGAAATGGAACCTTTGAAACAACTGCGGAATAAGTATTCCACCAAAGACCTGGTCATATATTCCATATGTGTAAGTGAACCCAAGGAAGAATGGGAAGAATGTCTGAATGAGTATTCATTGAAAAACCGGGGAATTGAATGTATTTATGCATCTGATTATTTTGGAAAAGAGAACTTACAGAAAATTCGCAAACAATGGAAAATAGATAGAATGCCCTATTATCTGTTGATTAATAGAAAAGGGCAAATTGTAGATTTCGGAACTACAGCACGTCCCAGCAATCCGCAATTTGTATCTCGAATTGAGGAAGCTGTAAAGGACAGCAAGTAACAAAAGATAGGTTGTTCTACACGGTAAGTAGAACCATGATAAACAGTTAACATGACTTATCTCCTTTTTGCTGTGTCGAAACTTGAAAAGGACGATAATCTTTCGGTAACCATTGTGGATCACGATGATAGATATATTCTAATAAAGAATCTACTATGTAGGCTTTGCCTTGGGTATGCAAAGTATCATAAAAAGCATTTATATAGCCGTCTATAGCACCTAATTCTTTTAGTTTATTATATACATCTGCACTATAGCGTCCTAACCGTTCAGCTGTATTCTCTATACAATAGATAATAAACTCTAATTGTTTTTCTTTGAGGGTCATATTATTTTCTCCTTTCTTATCTTAATCCATTAGCGAAAAAGATTAATATTAGCAAAGATAGAAAAGTTCCTTCTTTCTTCCAATTAATTAGTATAGTATATCACGTTTCCTTATGGAATATTAAATCAAAATCAATATACTTTCATTATAGTTTTATAGCTTTTTCTTCTTTCACCAATTTCCTCCATCTTTGAAATGCCCTCATCAGCGTTTCTTCCTGTACCAGTCCTACCATTTCGTAGTGCTCTACGAATTGTTCTATTGACTTTTTAAACATCACTCCTTTATTAAACTTATTATCCAATAGAAAAGAGTATAATTCCGCTTTCATCTCCGTTTCTATTTCCTTTTCTATACGTTTCCGATATAGTTATAGACTTCCGGATTCTTCCCATTACGCGGTTTGGGCAGTACAAAGCAAATATTTCCAATTTCTTTCCATGAAGTATTTTGCGGATGAGGGACAGATAGTTGATGAAGGAAGTGATAAACTGGAGTAATGTGGGAGAGATGGATAGGGATAAGTCGTTTGGAAGAAGAAGGAGAGGAGGAATGAGACTGGTTCTCTGGATCGGGTTCTAAACTTTGTCGATATCGGACATACATATATCCAGCCAAATATGGCTTGATATTAATTGTAACTGTAACCATGGGATTTTTTTTAAGTTTGTAATAAAAAAGTATGTATATACAGCCCCTTGGACTGTGAATTCCGTTTGGTTTATTGAGAATATTCCCATGGTTATCGGGACGGAATTCTTCTTTTTATAATAAATTGATATACAGTGTATTATAGATACTGTTTTTTGGTTTAAAACCAAGGAGCCGTTCCTTTTAAAGGAACGACCTGTTTCTCACCGAGGAACGCCTTGTTCCTTTTAAAGAAACGGATGGTTCCTTAAAATCCGGGAACAAAACTAGCTGTAATATTCTGATCTTTCAAAACGCATAGTTGAAATACCACAAGTAATATGTAAATATAAATAACCACCCTTACACATCGTTTGTTTTGCGCGTGTATAAACGTTTAGTATGTCACAAAAGATAATTGAATAAGTTGGATAATAATTTAACAATGTTTATCCGATAAGTCCTTTTTATAGTTATCTAACCCTCATTTTAGTGATTTATAGAACTATTTTGGACGAAACTTCGGAATCCATGTGCAATTTCAGAACGTTTTACTTTAATATATATTTATTTTGTAATTTCGCATCCGATAATCATTTATTAACGCAAGCAAAAGCAAAATATTCAATATACGCATCTGATGAAAATACAATATATAGCAATTCTACTTTTGATATGTTGGGGAAGCATTTTAAAATGTTCGGCCCAAAAGGTAGCAGTAAAAACAAACCTGTTCTACGGTGCATATTCAGGTACTCCTAACTTGGGAGTAGAGTGGGGACTTTCTCCACGCACTACAATAGAACTTGGCGCCGGACTTAACTGGTTTACACCCAATAAAGCCTCTTCAAATAAAAAACTGGTGCACTGGCTCGGTACAATGGAATATCGTTATTGGACATGTGAAAGATTTAGCGGACATTATTGGGAAATACACATAATAGGAACACAATATAACATAGCCGGTCATCATTTGCCACTTTTATTCGGAGATAATTCCAGCCATTACCGATATGAAGGATGGGGAGCAGGAGGAGGCATCTCGTATGGTTATCACTTCCTTCTTAGTAATCGTTGGAGCCTTGAAGCAAATATAGGTGCAGGATATATACGGCTACATTATGACAAGTTCCGGTGTGAGACTTGTGGTGAAAAGGTCGGAACAGAAAACCGCAATTATTTTGGACCTACTAAAGCTGCAATCTCACTTATATTTCTTATAAAATAATACAACCATGACAAAATTAAAATCACTCCTATACCTGTTAATCATATTCCTGACCATTTCTTCTTTATCATACGGAGAAGAAAATCCCAAGAAATGGTATACAGGAATTATACAGCCAATAGCTCTTGAACTACAGCAAGCGGGAGATTCATTGCATATTCAAATACTTTACAACTTTGATAATATACAAGTCAGCTCCAATCATTCTATAGAACTGATACCGGTATTGATTGCTGCAAACCATCAGATGGAATTACCGGAAATATCCATTAAAGGTCGTAAAAACTATCAGAATCTGAAACGTAAACTTGCTTTGATGAATACGCAGGAACGTGCTTTTTACCAGTCAGAAGCTCCATACTCCATATTAAAAGGGTATGGAATGACTGGAAAAGAACAGATTCGGTACTCGTTGATAATTCCATTCGAGCCATGGATGAAGGATGCATATCTGAATGTAAGGAAAGAAGTGATGGGCTGTTGCAGGCCAGGCAGGTTACTATCAGCTATCCCTCTTTTTAGTGCTGTTACTTTGGAGAAACTTCCCGTCCCTTATCAAATCACTCCACATATTAGTTACGTACAGCCAAAAGTTGAACCAGTCAAAAGTCGTGAGATGTCATGTGAAGCATTTCTGGATTTTGTCGTATCAAAAACCGATATTAAACCGGACTATATGAATAATCCGACTGAACTAAAAAAGATATCCTCCATGCTTGCCGAAGTGAAAAATGATACAGCTATAACCATTCGTGGAATATCAGTCATTGGTTATGCTTCACCGGAGGGATCTACCCTTTTTAACAAACAGCTTTCCGAAGGACGTGCAAAGGCACTTGTTAATTACCTTCTCCCTCGTTTCCCTTTCTCCGAAGAATTATACAAGGTGGAATATGGTGGCGAAAACTGGGAAGGATTACGTAAAATGGTTGCAGGGTCTGACATGGCAGAAAAGGATGGAATTCTTCATATTATAGATCACATACCAGTTGAAATAAACTACCGAACGAATACCAGTCGCAAGAAATCGTTGATGTTATATAAACAGGGCAATCCTTATCGGTTTATGTTGCGTGAGTACTACCCACATCTGCGTAAAGCGATTTGTAAAATAGAGTACGATGTTCAGAATTTTAATATAGAACAAGCAAAAGTGCTGATTCATAGTCGGCCACAAAATTTGAGCCTGAATGAAATTTATTTGGTCGCTCTAACTTACAAAAATGGTTCACCGGAGTTTATCGAATTATTTGAAACAGCCGTTAGCGTCTTTCCTGATGATAAGATTGCCAATCTGAATGCCGCTTCGGCTGCACTTTCACGTAAAGACACTCTTTTGGCAGAAAAATACTTAAAGAGAGCAGAGACTTCCACACCGGAATACGAAAATGCCGTGGGAGTATTACATCTGTTGAAAGGTGACTATGAACAAGCAAAGCTACATTTAAATAAAGCTGCTGAATCCGGATTGAAACAAGCAAATCTCAATCTGGAGGAATTAACCAAAAAAGAAGAGAATATCGAATTGATGAGTAAACTGGATTATTGATTTTTTATATATTATAATTATCTTTTTATTTACAACATTTAAACATTTAACAATGATGAAAACAAGAAGTTTTCTATTATCTACATTGGCAGTTTTTATATTTGCCGGCTGTAGTAGTGAAGATGCCCGGGAAGGGAATATTCCGGGTGGTGAACTGGATGGCAAAGCGTATCTTTCGCTTTCGCTGCAAAGTCACACAGCTACTTCAAGAGCAGTAGATACCAAACCGGGAAGTTCTGGGGAAAGTAAAGCAGGGACCGTCAAAGTTTTATTATTTGACGAGGATGATGTGTGCCTTGATGTGGTTGGTTTTGATGGTTTGACCGTGGGGAATAGCGGAGGAGCAGATGCAGGCGGGGCAGGGACCCCGGAAGCTGCGGTTAGTGAGGCAAAATTAGTACCAGAGAAAACAAAAAAAGTATTTGTGGTTATCAACCCTTACGCCGACGGGAACAAGGGATGGAATTTAACTGCAGATGCTGTAAAAGGCAAACCTTGGTCTGTAATTAACACTGCTATTGAGGCAGTTATTGCCAACATCGCTACCGATGAGAATTTCATGATGGCGAGCGCAGGTAAAGGCACTGGCATAGAAGGGGTATTAACGAAAGTAACGGTACATAAGCCGACTGCATATACCAGTGAGGCCATCGACCAAGCAAAAACAGACGCACAGAACAGCCCTACAGAAATCTCTGTAGACCGATTGAGTGCAAAAGTAGAGCTTGCAGTTAAGGACATTTTTACTACCAAACCTGATGGTGCTACATTTACTTTCGGCGGTTGGGAATTAAGCGTTACCAATAAGAGTGTGAAACTGTATAGTGAACTTATCACTTACGATAATGCCACGACTGGAGCGGTTTATCGTCGGGATAAGAACTATTTAAAGAGCGAACAACCTGATATTAGTGATAATAGTACTATGGAAACTAATATGGATGCAGCTTTCAATTATCTAAAAAATATAGACAGTGATACTGACCCTATACCTGAAATTAAACGAGATAAAGGAACGAGCTGCTACTGTCTTGAAAACACCATGGACGCTAATGCACAGCAATTAGGATTCACTACCAAGGTGGTAGTAAAGGCTACGTACACTCCTAATGGTTTGACCCCAAATAGTAGTTATTTCTCTTGGAAAGGAAACTATTATACATTAGACCAGCTTAAAGAAGAATACACAAAAACTGGTAGTGGCGGACTAAAAACAGACTTGCCTATATTCTTAAAGAAAGCAAAGCTCGTGGCTGGAGATGCCGATCAAAGCACTATAGACAATTTTATTACAAACCTTCAAGCGAGCGGACTTACTGCGAAAACCGGTATCATCGGACGTTTTTGTGCCGTCCGTTATTATCATGAATCTGTTTGCTATTACGATGTTCTGATCCGTCACGATCAGAGTGTAACCGAAAAGATGGCTTTAGGCCGATACGGAGTAGTGCGCAACAACTGGTACCACCTTGAACTTCGGAGCGTGAGCGGCCCCGGAACACCGTGGATTCCCGATCCGTCTGATCCTGATCCCGACAATCCTACACCTCCGGGAACTGATGATGACGAATCAGATGCTTACCTTTCTGTAAAAATTACTATCAATCCATGGACTTACTGGACACAAGGTGTTGATTTGCATTGATAAATGGGAATTAAAAGACACATAAAGAAATACAAAATAATCCTTGCCGCTTTTATAGTGGCAGGGATTAACGGTTGCGATGTCTTTCATGACGACCTCGATCAATGTGACCTCTTTCTAAAATTCCGATATGACTATAACATGGCAAATAAAGACTGGTTCGCCGAACAGGTGGAAGAAGTAAAGGTTTTCGTGTTCGATACGCAAGGAAAATATATACAGACACTTACTGATAATGGTCATTCGCTAAAAAGCCCGGACTATCGTATGCTGATACCCTATCGCTTGAAAGGCTGTACAGCTGTTGTATGGGCTGGAAAAACGGATAAATTCTATCTACTTCCGGCAATGACCGCAGGTGATCCGATAAATAAATTAACGCTGAAATATGAGCCGGAAAACAACATAAGCAACAACCATCTTGATGCATTATGGCATAGCGGTCCTCTATTAATGTTTTCTTCGGAAAATATCAGCAATACGGAAAACGTCAGCTTGGTGCGCAATACTAATGATATAACGATAGGCATTACGCGAGGAAATAATCCGGTGGATGCTTCAAAATATGATATACAACTAATAACTGCAAACAATTTTTATGACTATAAAAATAATGTAGGTGAGAGTAGCAAAAATATAATTTACCATCCTTGTTCAGTTGAAGAGGAAGACAGTAAGACCGCCCTACAAACTCGCCTTCATACTCTTAGATTTATTAAGGATGCTGATATGACTTTTTCTATCACCGAAAAAGCGTCAGGAAAAACAATAGACATCGGAGGAAAAACAACCATAAACCTTATTGACTACCTGTTGATGAGTAAACCGGAAATGATGGGCGAACAAGAATACCTCGACCGCAGATACGAATGGGATATCAACATTCGCATCGGAGATAAGGAAGAGAATGGCTACATTGCATTGAGTATAACCATCAATAATTGGACCTACTGGTTCCAACCAACAGATATGTAAGTTGTTTTTTTAAACGGAATTATGGCACGATTAAGGATGAATATAACTATCAACATAAAACTTTCGGCAAATGTCCTGCTTTTGACAATGTTTACCCTGTTTGCTTACTCTTGTACAAAAGAGAACGAAGTAACAGGCGCACGTATTTACGAAGGAGAAAAGATACCGATGAGTATTAAAATGGGGACGCGCAATACTACCACCGACGAAGATGAAGTCATAAAATCTGTACGTGCAATTGTGTTTAATGACAAGAACGAACTGGTATACAACGACGTTTCTGATGCTTCCATAATCGATGGCATATACACCGCTTCTATAAGGGCAGCACGGGGATATAACAACATTTACATCATCTGCAATGAAACACCGGAGCTTACCGAAAAGCTCGCTGCCATTACATTGGAAAATGAAATAGAAAAAGTGACATTCTCTGCCATAGGTATCGTTGCTCCTCCGCCCATGTATGGAAATGTGGCACGTGCCTATGTGGAATCCCGCAGCGACGGAAAAAACGCCACAGTAACAATTAATGATATTAAAATGACGGAACTGCCGGTTAAGGTAAACCGTATGGTATCCCGCATCAGCTTTACGGCAATTAAAAATATCGCTAATGAGGATGAGGATTTTAAAGTAACCAAACTGAATGTTAAAGTATGTCGTATGCCGGTCGCCACTCCTATAGGAGAAGGGCAGGCATATACGGAAGATATTTGGTCGGATGACCTTACTATCCCAGGGACAGGCGAACTCGATAATAATGGTACATATACAATAAATGGAGATAACTACACCATACAAGACGGGGTGGATTTTATAACAACTCCCGCTACTTATATTCCCGAACATATATTGTCCGACCCTCAAAATGCATCACACGCAACTTATCTTAAAATCGACGCGCAATGCGTGCTTAAAAACGGAAGTACGCAGGTATTGAACTGTATCTATCTGCTGAATATCGGTCAGAATCCCCCTAAGAACCATAATCTGACACGAAACAACCATTATCAGATATACGCCACCATTACCGGTATGGGTGCAATGGGGCTATATGCGGAAATAGTGGCAATGGAGGAACATGATATTACCATCAACTGGAAACCTATCGATGGGCTGGTCATTGTAAGTGATAAGGCGGCAGACTATGACGCGGTTGCCGATACATCCAGAAATGTGAATATCTGGAATGATTTTAGTGTTTATTCGGGTATACTGAAAGCATACCATTCGGAGACAGGATATAAGGATGTCTTGTTCAAATACGGCAGCCTGATAGCCGTGCACAGTGCCCCGGTTACTGAAGATGGCTCAAATTTCAATCCACCTGCCGCTGCCGAAACATTGAACGATGTACTCTGGTATCCCAGTTCATACGATCCCTTAACTATTACAGGATGGAGTAATGTCCCTTACCTGGCTGGCGGTGAAATCTCCGCAGGCAACACCCCTGAACAAGTCAAACAGGGCTTGGGAGATCCATGCAAACTCGCCGGTCTTTCCGAAACCCAAATCAGGGATATGGGAATCGTAGACAACGGGCAGTGGCATATGGCTACACCTGAAGAATATAATCATATTATAGCGGCATCAAATAATGAAGTAAGTTCGTACGGATACCTTTCGTACCATTGGCTGTTATTCCCTCACAACCGATACAGGGATGAATCCGGTGCGTCACGTGGAGACGGTACTACCGGATGTTACTGGAGCAACAACGCCTCTATCTTTGATTTTTCAGGTACTCCGACGGTGACTGCAAACCTTCGAGCCGATAAGGACAGACGAAACGGATATATGGTTCGTTGCGTCCGCAACGAAATACCGGAAAGCTATATGCGGGTAGGCATTATCATCAGCCCTGATTATCAGGGAACGGAAAGTGGTAAAACAGCTTATTTTGGTATTGATTCGAATATTCCTTACTGGACGGCTACACTTGTCACTTCAGGAACGGATGTGGGAACGGTAACTACCGATGATTTCTCGTTTGAATCCGGAAATGATGCCGTACATACGACACACGGCAGCAATACCCAAAATATCCCTATATATGTCAAACGCAAAGAAAGTACTTCATCCCGTTCGTTTAGGGTAAGGGTGGAAGGTATCGGATTGGACGGACAGACAAAGAGTACACTACTCACAATTTCACAAGCCGGGTATCAGTTACGTGCCAGTTCCGAATTAAGCACTTTGGGCGTTTTACCTCAAGAGGGAGGCACTTATAATCTAAATATCAAGCTTACTCCTACAGATGTCCCCATACCTGCGGGAAATTTGTATGTACAAGTTGTTTACAGTGGCGAACAAATAAGTGTCAGTGATAAAGTAGAGACTGCATCGAATACATATAGCTATCCTGTCTCAATAACAATCCCGGCAAACAAAAATCCGAGTCTTATCGGCATTACGATTTATATCGTTTTAGAGAGAGAGACCGGAGTAGGTATTGCCATTAGCAGTCTGTCTATTGATCAGAAAGGTACCAAATAAGAAAAAGGATGAAAAATATGATGATAAGCAGATATAATATGAGAATAAAAAACAATGATAAGACGTATTTTCGGGCAGTTTGCATTGTTTTGTTTTCACTGGCATTTACAGGGTGTACAAAAGACGGCCTGAATGAGTTCGGTCCGGGAAATGCTACAGGAAAAGTGGTTATGGTTAGTTTGAATGTCAGTCTTCCGCCTATCGAAGAACCAACATCGACAAGTGAATATACTACTGTTAAGCCATTCTTGAGAAATGAAAGCAGCTCTGATTCATCCTTCACAGTCGTATTGGAGCGAGAACAACGTGCGGCAACTACCAGAGTTTCCGATGGCACGACAAAATTACACAATCTCTGGCTTTTCCAGTTTAATGAGGATGGTTCCATGAATGGTAATCCCCATAAGTTGAGTGATACGGCGACTGCTATAAATGATATGTTGACAATAGATGTCCCCCTTGTAGTAGCAGAGAATCAAACCTTATACCTATTAGTCTTAGGCCCCAAACTTGACTATGACATGAGTGAAGTGAGAACTCTTGATGAACTCAAAAAATGGAGCTTTGATTATCTAATAAATGTAGAAGGGCATACCCAATCACTTATCACCGCAGATGATGAAGTGCCGCTTGCCGGAGAAGTGTCGGGTATCACTGTTATGGACATCGACGGAGGTGACCATGGTTTGGTAGAATATAACAAACCGGCCGGCTTTGTGGGAGGTATTGCAATAAAGAAGTTGATGGCACGCATTACGTTCCGTTATAAACTCGAAGTGGAAAATTACAAATTGCAGGGTCTTAAATTACTGAATGTCAACAGCAAAGTGCGGCTCACCAATCCCGAGAAGAATACCGGTACGGATACTTATGTCACGTTTGAGATAGATAAATTTGATACCCCCGATCCCAATGGTTTCTATTCGGCAACGTGGTATGTTGCGCAGAATTGTCAGGGGACGGTAGAAAGCATAGCAAGTGAAAACCAACGCTATTACAAAGTGGTCAATGGGGTATCATCGGGTAGTGCCCCCATATTGGGTATGCAGATAGAGGCATGGGCATATTCTACCTTGACATCGGCAACTGGCGAGTATGCAATTTACCAAATGTATATCGGAAATAATAATACAAATAACTTCGATGTGGAACCCAATCATTTTTATAATTTGCGTACCACCATTAATGCGGACATAAACTCGGCGAAAAACGACGAGCGAATCAGGGCATACTCTGTCAGCCAGTATGTGGAGTTTCACGCCAGTTATAACGCGGAAGTCATTGGAGGTAAATTCGATGCTACATACAACGCTTCTAGTGAGAAATACGATCTGGATGCAGCTTATGAGGTCCGACCGATAGTTGTCCAGACTCAAGGACGGATGGTGGAAGTGGGTGTATATACAGATAAAAGCTGTACCCAACATCCCACACAGAGTTGGCTTCGCCTGTCTTCTTCTTCCAATTACACAGATGCGTATAATAATGCTAAAGAACCTTTGGATACATATATCAAGGCTAGCACCATACTCCCTACTCAATTGAAGTTTTATCTATATAATGATGAATATATTAATGACGGAGAGGGGAACTTTCCTGATCCCGGTGCAGATGCTACGAAAGGAAAACGATCCTTATATATTAAAGTAACTACCACGACAAATGGAGATGCGGGAGAGGCATTGCAAACTTCACATATATTTCGTTTAGACCAGCGGGCGGCAATTTACCTTGGACGTTTAGGAGGAGAGAGAAACGGGGATGGAAGTTACAATATGGGGTTAGTATACACTAGAATGTCTTCACGAACTACATCCCGGTTATTGGCAGATGTGAATCCGGGAACTATAAGAACTGGCTATGCGAGAATCAAAACGGCAGAATTACTCTATGGAACAGACAATATGGATAATGGTAAAACGGCGACCCGGCATTTGGCGGAAAATACTTACAATCAAAATTGGGTTGACGCTTATGTCCCGATTCCACAGAAAGATGCGTCCGGACATGTGTTATTGTATCAATATCAATACCCTGCCAGTACTTTTAGCGCAAGAGCGTGTTATGACAGAAACAGAGATGAGAACGGGAATGGGATAATTGATGAGGAAGAGTTCAAATGGTATCTTCCCGCGTCAAACCAGTTGTTAGGGCTTTGCGCGGCTGCTCTACCGGGGCTTGGGGGTGGAACCTCGACAACAGAGTTTATAACACCATCCTATAATTATTGTTATTTCTTAACTGCTTCCGGTGGTAAGCTTACGACTCCAGAAAGAACCTCCGGTTCAGATAGATGTGTCAGGGATGTGCCTCCCCCTTCTGATACTCCATATTGACCATAAGAATTTAACAATATAAATTGAAAAAGAAGTATGAATATATTTAGATTAACAGTCATAAAATTTTGTATTGTGTTTTTTATTCCACTAAAAGTATATTCTCAATCGACAGAAATATATACAGATTTAAGAGGGAATAAATATGCGGCAATCAATGATAAAGGAATGGTGAAATACAAGGTGGAGGACCGGAGCAAAAATACCAACTTCCGCAGCTATATTCAGTTATATAAATACGATTCGAATGATAATCCCCAAGAGGAAAAAGATGAAAACGGTAATGATGTCTTTGTATACCGAACGACACGGCATACAGAGAGGCAAAAAGAAGGAGGATGTGACTGGAAGGTGTCCGGTTACTTTCTCGTTTCACCTGATATTGTAAATAGCGAAGGAATAGCAAAAGCACAAACGATGGATTGGGCTACGGCAAACGGATATCTTACTAGTGCCAACAGCAACGTTTATTCGACTCCCAGTTTTGCAGTTACCAGGGGATGTGCCGCATATCGCGGGAAAGATGGTCTGGATGAAACTGGAACTTGGCGGGTACCTACGCGTGGGGAATGTGCATTGATTTTGCTTTTTTATAAAAAAATGGAGGAGACTCAAGAAACAACCGGTTTTCAACCATTCGCTCTTTCCCCCAAAGATCTTACTTATTACTGGTCTGCAACGGAGAAAGGAGGAGATTCTAAAGATGCATGGTCAATGCGATTATATGCTGATGATAAAATGACAGGATACGGGCTAAATACAGGTTACTCCGATAAAGAAAAGAAGGAGTATTATCTCCGTTGCATCCGGGATATTCCATAGAATAGAAATATAAGTTTGCTCATTCATTTACAAAAGATACAAAATAACTGATCAATCAAATGAAAACGATAAAAGCCGAAATATTAATGATTGAAGGAGCGCCGTTTCCTGTCATCAAAGAAATATATGATCCTTCAAATGAAAGGCGTAATGGGAACATTACACCGGAAGCTCCCATTGTTATCACCGGTCACAATCTGGATATGCTGACATGGGAAAGTACCAATCTATACCTTGTCTCTTCCGTAAATGACAGAATGTTAATAGAATGTGGCGATATCCATAAATATTCGGACGATAAGATTTATATGACAGTTCCTGATATTAATGAAGGTGAATATTTCCTGGCACTGATGATTTTGATGAAAGATAAAGAAAGTTTTTTATACATCTTTCCCATATCTTTGGTGGTACAGTTTGCTCAATCGAAATGGCACGACTGACATCCGTATGATAAAAATAACGGCAAACAACATAATTGATAAATAGCAGTCCATGGAAAAGAACCAGCCATATAAGCAGGATAAAGTATTCGATAATATATTGGAAACAGAAGAGTTTAACGTCTATACTAAAATTGACGATTTACCTCTTGATGAAAATCCTATGTATCTTGAAGAAGGGATAAATGGGATATGCACGGGAGGAAGTGCGTTATTCAATGTTTTTGGTAATAAACGACGGATTGTTTCCAATGATCTGGTAGTCATTTTCCCTTTTCAGCTGGCTTCTGTCACGGAGATTAGCAGTGACTTTTCAATGACGTTTCTAAAAGTACCCAAAAGCCTGTTTATGGATACAATAAGCGGGATATGTATACCTACGCTTGATTTCTTTTTCTATATGCGGAAAAATTTCAGCACTCCGCTATACGATGAAGAGTGCCAACGTTTCATTCACTTTTGCAATATTTTGATTTTTCGTATCAACTTACCCCGCAACTTATTCAGACGGGAGTCTATCATGCAGTTATTACGTGTTTTCTACTGGGATATATATGTGGCTTATAAAAGAAATCCGAAAGCTGCCGAATTAGTAAAATACACCCGTAAGGAAAAACTTTTATTCGACTTTTTTTGTTTGGTGATCGAATTTCATACCGTAAGTCGGGATGTTGCGTTTTATGCGAAAAAGATGTGTGTGTCCGCCAAGCATCTTACAATGGTAATTACAGATATGAGCGGTCGTTCGGCAAAAGACTGGATTATAGATTACTCCCTTCTTGAAATAAAGGCTCTTTTACGGGATTCTGACCTTGAAATAAAAGAAGTGGCCTCACGCACGAACTTCCAGTCGAACTCTGTTATGACAAGATTCTTTCGTGAACATACCGGTATGACTCCGTCTGAATACAGGGAGAGAATTTATGTTAAAAATGAAATTGATTTATAATTAGTTGAGTTATATATGAAATACCGCCTGTGAAGGTCGTCTATTGTTTGTTTTGTTTGTGTGGTGCACCTTCTTCCAAGAGTAGGAAAGGAGGTGCACCTTTTTTTATAGCTAAAAAAGAATAGATTAAAATGTGGAATAAATAGCTTAAAATGCTATATTTGCAAAATAGTCGCATTTTTAATATATTGGAGTATGATTTTAGAGTTTAAATTTAGAAATTTCAGATCAGCTAAGGATTGGCAGATATTAAGTTTTGAAGCCTCTGCAGATAAGATTTCAGAAGAATATTACTGTACCACTATCAACGATACGAAAGTATTAAAACTCGGTATCCTCTATGGAGCTAATGCTTCAGGAAAGACTAACGTATTGCTAGCACTTGATTTCATACGAAAAATAGCCATTTCGCCTAAGATAAACAAGATGCAGCCTATCGGGTTTACTCCGTTTCTCTTGGATGATACGACAAAGAAAGAATGTGGAGTATTTGAATTGACTTTTTTTGTAAACAATATGAAGCATCTCTATTATCTTGAAGTAGATAATAGTGCTGTCCTAAAAGAAACACTTAAATATTATCCTGGTAAGCAACCAGCCGAAATTTTCTCCCGAGAGACCATTAATGGAATCACTCATATCCGATTAGGAAGCAAAGTCAAACTCAATGTGGCCGAGCAGGAAAAGTTGCAGGTAAATACGCTTAGTAATATGAGTGTTGTTTCAGCTTATGCTACAGCTAACTTTATGTTTCCTGAATTAGAACGTGTCTATAACTATTTCTTGAAGCAGTGGTTGCCTATACTCTTGCCCCAAACGGATTTGAAAACATGGACAACAGGAGAAATGGAAGCAGAGAAGGAGAATAAATCCTTTTTATTAGATTTACTGCACCGTGCAGATTTTAATATATCCGGTTTTGATGTTCAACAAAATGAGAAAAATAAAAAAGATACGGATTTGATATTTGAACATACGATTGTAGCCAATGGAACATCTTCTGTTCATTACCTGCCTGATATACTTGAATCAGCAGGAACAATGCGCTATTATGGTTTGGGAACTATTCTGAATATATTGCTTGAAAGAAATGCTATCATACCTGTTGATGAACTTGAGAATTCGCTGCATCCGGATTTATTTGCCCATTTCATCAACTTATTTTTGGTTAATTCGACTTATTCGCAGCTGATTTTCAGTACGCATAATCTTCAATCATTAGACACCGAGGATTTACGTAAAGATGTAGTCTGGTTTACAGAAAAAAAGGATGATGGTTCAACAGACCTGTTTTCACTTGATGACTTCAATATCCGCAATGGCGTTTCGTTTCTCAATGCATATAATGCAGGGAAATTTGGCGCCAAACCAACGCTGGGCGGTATTTTTATTTCTAAAAAACGATAAGTATGGCACGCGAAAAAAGAATAAAAGAAATTCGGAAATCTTATGCGATTATCGGTGAAGGAATCACAGAGTTTTTCTATTTTGATGGATTTCGTAATGTTGAAAAGGACTTATTGAAGAAGTTCAATGTTACCCTAAAACCTGATAAACCCAAACATCCTGACTACAGTGATATCATAACGAAAGCTCAATCGCTATTAGCGAAAGAATTTGATGTCGTTTTTTGCTTGATTGATATGGATTATATCAATGCTGATAATGTACGTAAACAAGCCTATGATAAAGAGAAGTCATCATGCATCAAGGCATACAAAAATGAGATTTATTTCATAGAAAGTAATCCTGCCTTTGAATTTTGGCTATTATTACACTTTGTCTTTACCGACCGGCAGTTTCGTAACTGTGACGAAGTAATTACAGAGTTGAAAAAGAATGGTCGTCTTGAAAAGTACGAAAAAAGCATTGAGTATTTTTCAAAGAACAACTTATATCTCCAACTCAAAGAAAAGCTAGAATCTGCCATAAATCATGCACGTAGCATCTCCATTGATATAAACAATCCGCACACTTCATATTCAAGGGTATTTGAAGTGTTTGAAGAACTATTACAGAAGAGATAGATAAACTATCGTTTCAATTCTATCAGACAAATTAAATAGCTTAATTTAATTTGAGTCAGGAAAATACAGTGAGTACAAAACAGAATGTTTTTCGTCTTATCTATAAGTAAAAATATAGACTGGAATGAAAAGCCGACTGAAACAACGAATATTTGCACTTTCTCTATTAGCATGGACAGCCGTATGCCCTGCCGATGCACAGCAAACACGCTCGCTTCGCGATCAATTCTTAAGTCCTTCCGATGAAGCAAAACCCTGGACTTTTTGGTATTGGATGTATGGTGCCGTGTCTAAAGAAGGGATTACAGCCGATTTGGAGGCAATGAAACGTGCCGGATTAGGAGGTACTTATCTGATGCCGATTAAAGGTATTCATGAAGGCGCCCAATACGATGGCAAGGCGCAGCAGCTAACTCCCGAATGGTGGGAGATGGTGCGTTTCAGCATGGAAGAAGCAGATCGTTTGGGACTGAAATTGGGAATGCACATCTGTGATGGTTTCGCATTGGCGGGAGGCCCTTGGATTACTCCTGAAGAATCTATGCAGAAAGTGGTTTGGAGCGATACGATTGTAAACGGAGGAAAGTTGATGGCTATTTGCTTGCCACAACCGGAAGCCTATGAAAACTATTATGAAGATATTGCATTATTCGCTTTGCCGGTAAAAGACGCAGCGGACGAGATGCAGGCAAAAATTACCTGTGTCAATCTAGCCACGACAGGAAATATAAAAGCACCTCAAACAGTGAATATGGATGCGGCGGGAGTGATCCGTTCTTCATATCCCTGCTATATCCAGTATGAATACGAACAACCCTTCACTTGTCGGAATATTGAAATCGTTTTAAATGGTAATAATTATCAGGCACACCGCTTGAAAGTAATGGCCAGTGATGATGGAGTGAATTATCGTTTGGTTAAGCAGTTGGTCCCTGCCCGTCAGGGATGGCAGAATACGGATGAGAATTCAACTCATAGTATTCCTCCGACTACCGCCCGTTTCTTCCGTTTCTACTGGACTCCTGAAGGGAGCGAACCGGGAAGTGAAGATATGGATGCTGCCAAATGGAAGCCCAATCTGAAAATAAAAGAATTACGCCTGCATCGGGAAGCCCGTCTGAACCAGTGGGAAGGAAAAGCCGGACTGGTATGGCGTGTTGCTCAAGCGACTAAAGAAGAGGAAGTCGGGGAACAGGATTGCTATTCACTTTCACAAGTCATCAATCTGACAGAGCAATATACCGGTCATTTGAATGGAAAAACATTGACCGCCACTCTCCCCAAAGGAAAATGGAAATTACTTCGCATGGGACATACAGCTACCGGGCATACCAATGCGACAGCGGGAGGTGGAAAAGGATTGGAATGTGATAAGTTTAACCCGAAAACGGTACGGAAGCAATTCGATAACTGGTTTGCGCAGGCATTTGTAAAGACCAATCCCGAAATAGCTCGTCGCGTACTGAAATATATGCATGTCGACAGTTGGGAATGTGGCAGCCAAAACTGGAATAAACGTTTCGCTATTGAATTTCAGAAACGTCGTGGCTACGATTTGATGCCTTATCTACCTCTATTGGCAGGTATTCCGATGGAAAGTGTCGAACAAAGTGAAAAGATTCTGCGAGACGTACGTACTACCATATCAGAACTCGTCGTAGATGTGTTCTATCAGGTATTGGCGGACTGTGCGAAAGAATATGATTGCCAATTCTCGGCAGAATGTGTAGCTCCGACGATGGTAAGCGATGGTCTACTACATTATCAAAAAGTAGATCTTCCGATGGGTGAATTTTGGTTGAACAGTCCCACACATGACAAACCGAATGATATGCTCGATGCTATTAGCGGAGCGCATATCTACGGAAAGAATATTATTCAGGCTGAAGGATTCACCGAAGTGCGTGGCACGTGGGATGAATACCCCGGAATGTTGAAAGCCTTGTTGGATCGTAATTATGCATTAGGAATCAACCGTCTTTTCTACCATGTATATGTACATAATCCCTGGCTGGACCGCAAACCCGGCATGACATTGGATGGCATCGGACTTTTCTTCCAACGGGATCAGACCTGGTGGGATAAAGGGGCAAAAGCCTTTTCCGAATATGCTACCCGTTGCCAGTCGTTGTTGCAATATGGGCATCCGGTAACAGACATCGCAGTCTTTACAGGTGAAGAAGTTCCGAGGCGTTCGATATTACCGGAACGATTAGTTCCCTCTCTGCCGGGAATCTTCGGTGCGGAACGAGTGGAAAGTGAACGCATCCGTCTGGCCAATGAGGGACAGCCTTTACGTGTACGTCCGGTAGGTGTTACCCATTCAGCTAACATGGCTGATCCGGAGAAATGGGTGAATCCGCTTCGTGGATATGCATATGATAGTTTTAATAAAGATGCAATCCTTCGTTTGGCGAAAGCAGAAAATGGACGAATAACGTTGCCGGGTGGAGCAAGTTATAAAGTATTGGTACTGCCTCTTTCGCGTCCAATGAATCCCAAACCTGTATTGTCATCGGAAGTGCAGAAGAAAATCAATGAACTAAAAGAAGCTGGCATTTTGGTTCCTTCTTTACCATATACAGAAGAAGATTTTTCCGTGTATGGCTTGGAACGTGACATGATTGTGCCGGAAGATATTGCCTGGACGCATCGTCGTGGCGAACTTGGTGAACTCTATTTCGTCGCCAACCAAAAGGACGAAACACGCACGTTTACTGCAAGTATGCGTATTAACGGTAAGAAACCGGAATGTTGGAACCCGGTGACGGGTGAGATGAATATTCATCCTTCCTATCGTATCAACGGAAACCGGACGGAAGTTACTCTCACATTGGCTCCTAACGAGTCCGTATTCATCGTATATCCTGCGGAGGGAGTACATGAAGGCTATGGAGAATCCTCTCTCCAACTGCAAAAGGAGAAAAAAGATACAGCCAAAGAGCCTTTAAACATAGCGTTGGAAGCAAAGGAATATACTATAACTTTTGCAGCTAACAAAAAAACGCTCACACGAAAAAAACTCTTCGACTGGAGCCAAGAATCGGACGAACAGATACGTTATTATTCGGGGACAGCGACCTATAAAACCACTTTTCGCTGGAAAAATAAACCGAATAAAGACCAACAGATTTATCTGAATCTGGGAACAGTTTATAATTTGGCAACTGTTCGTGTGAATGGTGTAGATTGTGGCACAATCTGGACAGCTCCTTATCGTGCAGATATTACAGGTGCCTTGAAAAAAGGAATTAATGAGCTTGAAATAGAGGTTACAAATACATGGGCGAATGCACTGGCAGGAGCTGATGAAGGAAAAGCGCCGTTTGATGGCATTTGGACTAATGCAAAATATCGCAGGGCAGAGAAAACGCTGCTTCCGGCAGGATTACTCGGACCTTTGAGTTTTTCTACCACAGAATAAAATAGATTTTTAAGGCACGGATTACGCGGATTACACGGTTTATGAGAATCGTATTACATAAAGTAACAGCGCAATCCATGTAATCCGTGCCCAATTCATTATAATATAGCTAAAGTATGAAAAGTTCAATTATTAAAACAGGTGCAATGTTGGCAGGTTTTCTGCTTGCTGCCTGCCTGTCAACACACGCAGAAGTAAAGCTACCGGCTATTTTTTCTGATGGCATGGTGATGCAGCAACAGACCAATGCAAACCTTTGGGGGACGGCGACTCCTTATAAAAAAGTAACAGTGACCACTAGTTGGAATGGAAAACAATATGCAGCAACAGCAGATAAAAATGGGGCATGGAAACTGACAGTAGCTACTCCCGAAGCTGGAGGCCCTTATACTGTGACCTTTGATGATGGAACCCAAAAGACACTGAATAATATTCTGATAGGCGAACTTTGGCTTTGTTCCGGACAAAGTAATATGGAAATGCCGATGAAAGGCTTCAAAAACCAACCGGTAGAAAATGCCAATATGGACATTCTTCACAGCAAGAATCCGCAAATCCGTCTGTTTACGGTGAAACGTACTTCTACATTCACTCCGCAGAATGACGTTATCGGTTCCTGGAAAGAAGCCAATCCGGTTAGTGTCCGTGAATTCAGTGCAACAGCCTATTATTTCGGGAGACTGGTAAATGAAATATTAGATGTTCCGGTTGGGTTAGTTGTAGCAGCCTGGGGTGGTTCCGCCTGTGAAGCATGGATGACAGCAGACTGGCTGAAAGCCTTCCCGGAAGCGAAGATTCCTCAAACAGAAGCCGACATAAAATCTAAAAACCGTACTCCGACCGTGCTTTATAACGGTATGTTACATCCGTTAATCGGTATGACCATGAAAGGAGTGATTTGGTATCAGGGTGAAGATAACTGGAATCGTGCCCATACGTATGCTGATATGTTTACCCGATTGATTAACGGTTGGCGTGCCGAATGGAAACAGGGAGATTTTCCTTTCTATTATTGCCAGATAGCTCCGTATGATTACGGGATTATTACCGAAAAAGGAAAGGAAGTGATAAATTCGGCATATCTCCGGGAGGCACAGGCAAAAGTTGAACATCGTGTAGCTAACAGCGGTATGGCTGTATTACTGGATGCAGGAATGAAAAAAGGTATTCATCCCGCAAAGAAACAGGTTGCAGGTGAACGTCTGGCACTTCTGGCTTTAACTAAAACGTATGGAGTGGAAGGCGTGAATGGCGAAAGTCCTTATTATAAAAGCATTGAAATAAAGAACGATACCGTAGTTGTCAGTTTCGAACGTGCCAATATGTGGATCAGCGGCAAGAACTGTTTCGAATCGAAAAACTTTCAGGTAGCTGGCGAAGATAAAGCTTTTTATCCGGCTAAAGCATGGATAGAACGTAGTAAGATGCTGGTGAAAAGCGATAAAGTACCGCACCCGGTAGCTGTTCGATATTGTTTTGAAAACTATGTGGAAGGAGATGTATATTGTGACGGATTGCCTTTAGGGTCTTTTCGTTCGGATGATTGGTAATCGTAAATAGACAAGGTAAAATATGAAAAATATATGAAGAGATTTTATCTGATTATAACCATACTGTTTGTTGGCGTGTCGGCTCTTTGGAGTCAGCATGCCAATGTCATTTGGAATACTCCCAGTCGTAATTCTTCTGAATCTATGCCCTGTGGCGGTGGAGATATCGGGATGAATATATGGGTAGAAGACGGTGATGTTATGTTCTATGTGAGCCGTAGCGGCACATTCGACGAAAAAAACTGCCAGTTAAAACAAGGGCGTGTACGTCTCCGCCTGTCGCCCAATCCTTTCAAAGACGCTAAAGATTTTCGTCAGGAGTTGAAGCTGAAAGACGGATATGTAGAAATCGCGGCAGGAAACACACAGATACAATTTTGGGTAGATGTTTTTCATCCGATTATACATGTAGAGGTAACAAATGCACAACCGTTGCAGACTGAAGTCTTTTATGAAAATTGGCGCTATCAGGAACGACCTGTCAGAAAAGGAGAGGGGCAACAGTGTTCCTACAAATGGGCTCCCCCGAAAGGTACTGTGACGGAGGCCGACTTTATTTCTTTAGACAAAATTACTGATTCAACAGGAAAGGCTGAAACAAATAGGACTTCAATAAAGAGGAACCAACTTCTGTTTTATCATCGCAATCCCGAACAGACCGTTTTTGATGTAGTTGTAGCTCAACAAGGAATGAACGAAGTCAAATCTCAAATGATGAATCCTTTGAAAAACTTGACTTTCGGAGGAACTCTTTTTGGCGAAAACTTAGAATTTGCAGGCACTGCGGATGATGTATATGCCGGCACAGACTATCGTGCCTGGAAGTTTCGTTCTTCCAAAGCAGCCCGGAAAGAACATATCTGTATTGTGTTACATACAGACCAGACAGAAACAATAGAAGAATGGGAGCAGGGACTACAAACTGCTTTACAAAGAATAGTCCCCAAAGGCAAAGTTTCATCGAAAACTATCATACAGGATAAAAAACAGACACGTTCGTGGTGGAATTCCTTTTGGCAACGCAGTTTTATCGAAGCAGAAGGGGAAGCAAAAGAAATAACTAGAAACTACACCCTTTTCCGCTATATGCTGGGATGTAATGCTTATGGCAGCGTACCGACTAAATTCAATGGCGGACTATTTACCTTTGATCCTTGCCATGTCGATGAAAAACAATCTTTTACTCCCGACTACCGGAAATGGGGAGGTGGTACGATGACTGCACAGAATCAACGTTTAGTATACTGGCCGATGCTGAAAAGCGGAGACTTTGATATGATGCCTTCCCAGTTTGATTTTTATAACCGCATGTTGAAAAATGCAGAACTGCGAAGCCGTATATATTGGCAACATGATGGAGCCTGCTTTAGCGAGCAGATCGAAAATTTCGGTTTGCCGAACCCCGCAGAATATGGTTTCAAACGACCGGACTGGTTTGACAAAGGATTGGAATATAATGCCTGGCTGGAATATGAATGGGATACGGTTCTTGAATTCTGCCAAATGATATTGGAAACAAAGAACTATGCAAATGCTGATATTACCCCTTATTTACCTCTGATCGAAAGTTCGCTGACATTCTTCGACGAACATTACCGGCAACTAGCTTCCCGCCGGGGACGGAAAGCGTTGGATGGCAACGGACATCTGATTCTTTTCCCGGGTTCTGCTTGTGAGACATATAAGATGACCAATAACGCAAGCAGCACCATCGCCGCCCTGAAAGTGGTATTAGAAACATACGGAAAGAAAGAGGAGATGCTAAAAGCAATACCTCCGATTCCATTGCGATACATAGAAATAAAAGATACGTTGAATCCGACTATTGCTCCGGTCTTGAAGCAAACAATTTCGCCCGCCGTAAGTTGGGAACGAATTAATAATGTTGAAACGCCACAACTTTATCCAGTGTTTCCATGGCGTATTTATGGAGTAGGAAAGGAGGATCTGGATATAGCCCGTAATACCTACTTTTATGACCCGGATGCCATCAAGTTCCGTTCGCATACCGGATGGAAACAAGATAATATATGGGCTGCCTGTTTAGGCCTGACCGAAGAAGCAAAGAAACTATCTTTAGCCAAATTATCGAATGGACCGCATCGTTTCCCCGCATTTTGGGGACCGGGATATGATTGGACACCCGATCACAACTGGGGAGGTAGCGGCATGATAGGACTTCAGGAAATGCTATTGCAAACCAATGGAGAACAAATACTCCTTTTCCCGGCATGGCCGAAAGAATGGAACGTACATTTCAAACTTCATGCTCCGGGCGAAACAACAGTAGAAGCCACTCTCAAAAACGGAAAAGTGACGGACTTGAAAGTTTTACCGGAAAGTAGAAAAAAGGATATTGTTATAATGATTGAAAAGGAAAAATGATAATTTTGCGGAGTGCCCTGAAAGGGCTTAATTATATAGCGTAGGGCAACGCCCTACGTAAAAACGACAATCTGAATTTGCGCCCTGAAAGGGCATAATTGTATACGGTTCCGCCCTTTCAGGGCTTGTGGCTGGTGTGTTTTTTTCGTAGGGCGTTGCCCTACGCTATATAATTAAGCCCTTTCAGGGCATCCCAATAAATATATAATTGTAAGGCTTTCAGCCTAACCGATAAATTCTCATTTAACTGCAAAATTCCCATTTTAACCGATAAATTCCCATTTAACGAATGAAATATATAAATAAAGAATTATGAATAAAAGACCATTTATCATCTTATCAGCTTTTCTGTTGCTATTTTCCTTGATAGAAAAAGGGCAGGCTACAGAAACTTACCGTCCCGAGACATCGGTTGCCGGATTCATCCAGCTTCCCGGTAGCGGGCGACAAGTCTATAATTTCAATCCGGGATGGCGCTTTTTCAGAGGCGATGTCCGGGGAGCAGAAGCGGTAAACTTCGATGACCGTTCCTGGAATGTCGTTTCCACCCCTCATACCGTAGAGTTGATGCCGGCCGAAGGAAGTGGATGCCGCAATTATCAGGGACCGGCTTGGTACCGTAAACACTTTGTCCTCCCCGCCGAAACAAAAGGGAAACGGGTAGTGCTTCATTTTGAAGCAGCTATGGGCAAACAGATTCTTTATCTGAATGGTAAACGCATCCAGGAACATCTGGGAGGTTATCTGCCTTTTACTTTAGACTTGACCGCCAATGGCGTACAAGCCGGAGACTCCTGTCTGCTCGCTGTTTTCACGGACAACAGTGATGACAAATCCTATCCTCCCGGAAAACGTCAATATACATTAGACTTTGCTTATCATGGTGGCATTTATCGTGATGTATGGATGATTGCCAAATCTCCGGTAGCTATTACTGACGCTATTGATTCACAAATCGTTGGCGGTGGAGGTGTATTCGTTCATTTTGATAAGATCAGTAAAAAGAGTGCGCAGGTATATGTAAACACCGAAGTTCAGAATGACGACGCCCGTTCCGAGTCAGTCACTGTAGAAACGACTTTGACAGACGCGGATGGAAAAGTAATCAAACGCAGTTCAGGAAAACTTTCTTTAAAGCCAGGAGAGAAAAAATCCATCCGTCAACAGATGGAAGTAAAGAATCCTACTCTTTGGTCACCGGATACACCTTATTTATATAGGGTACAATCACGTATTAAAAAAGGAAATAAATCCATTGACGGAGGCATTACCCGTGTCGGTATTCGTCTGGCAGAATTCCGTGGTAAAGACGGATTCTGGCTGAATGGCAAACCTTTCGGGCAACTGGTAGGAGCCAATCGCCATCAGGATTTTGCATACGTAGGCAATGCTTTGCCGAACTCACAGCAATGGCGTGACGCCAAACGTCTGCGTGATGCCGGATGTACCATTATTAGGGTAGCCCACTATCCCCAAGACCCTGCCTTTATGGATGCCTGTGACGAGCTCGGTTTGTTCGTGATTGTCGCTACTCCGGGATGGCAGTACTGGAACAAAGACCCGAAATTCGGGGAGTTGGTTCATCAGAATACCCGCGAAATGATTCGTCGTGACCGTAATCACCCTTCCGTATTGATGTGGGAACCCATCTTGAATGAAACCCGCTATCCGCTCGATTTTGCCTTGAAAGCTCTTGAGATTACCAAAGAAGAATATCCCTATCCGGGACGTCCGGTAGCTGCTGCCGATGTCCATTCGGCCGGAGTGAAAGAGCATTATGACGTTGTTTATGGCTGGCCGGGTGATGATGAAAAGGAAGACAAGCCAGAGCAATGTATCTTTACCCGTGAATTCGGGGAGAATGTAGACGACTGGTATGCTCACAACAATAATAACCGTGCCAGCCGCAGTTGGGGAGAACGCCCGTTACTGGTACAGGCTATGTCCTTGGCAAAGAGCTATGACGAGATGTACCGCACGACCGGTTTATTTATCGGTGGCGCCCAATGGCATCCGTTCGACCATCAGCGTGGTTACCATCCGGATCCTTATTGGGGCGGTATTTATGATGCTTTCCGTCAGAAGAAATATGCGTATGAAGTATTTCGCAGCCAGTCGCCGGCCAGCCTCCAACACCCATTGACAGAATGTGGCCCGATGATATTCATTGCTCATGAAATGTCACAGTTCTCCGATAAGGACGTAGTTGTATTCACAAACTGTGATTCAGTCCGCCTTTCTATTTATGATGGAACGAAAACCTGGACGAAACCGGTGGTTCATGCCAAAGGGCACATGCCGAATGCTCCCGTTATATTCGAGAATGTCTGGGACTTTTGGGAAGCACGCGGATATAGCTATACTCAAAAAAACTGGCAAAAAGTGAACATGGTTGCCGAAGGAATCATCGACGGAAAAGTGGTATGCACTCAAAAGAAAATGCCTTCCCGACGTTCCACCAAACTACGTCTTTATGTAGATACTCAAAAAGTGAACCTGATAGCTGATGGCTCCGACTTTATCGTCGTAGTTGCTGAAGTAACCGATGATAGTGGAAATGTGCGCCGTCTGGCAAAAGAGAATATCGTTTTCACGGTAGAAGGTGAAGGAGAAATCATCGGAGATGCTACTATTGGCGCTAATCCCCGTGCGGTGGAGTTCGGCTCTGCTCCGGTGTTGATTCGTTCTACCCGGAAAGCCGGAAAAATAAAGGTGAAAGCCCGCGTACAGTTTGAGGGCACTCAAGCTCCGACAGCTACTGAAATAGAACTGGAAAGCGTTCCTGCAGAATTTCCTTTCTGCTATGAGGAACAGACTTATGAAATACAAAGGACAACACCGTCCACTCTCAATGTAAACCCGAGCAAAGAATCATCTGAAGGAAAAGTGCAACTGACAGAAGAAGAACGCCAACGAGTGTTGGATGAAGTAGAACGTCAACAGACTGAATTTGGAACTGAAAAATAGTACGATAAAGTGATTAGCAGGTTAGTGATTAGTGATTAGCGGGGTGACCTGCCAACTTGTTTTTTATATGTTACTAAAGCACTATTCAAAAAAAAAGACTATCTTTGAGTACGTTTAATTCCAATTATAGCCATCAATGAGAAAACGGAATATTCTAATACTATTACTATCCATGATAGGCATGTATGCTTTTGCCTATCCAAATATGATTGTAGAACACTACACGGCTGAACGTGGTTTGCCTAATAATATCGTAAACTGTACATTAAAAGGACAAGACGGATTTATCTGGTTTGGTACCTGGTATGGACTATGTAGCTTTGACGGAAGTAAATTCCGTTCCTACGATAATCATGACGGCTTTTATTCCACAGATATTCCGCCGCGTAAAATTCAGCGTATCGTAGAAGATAAGAATGGTTTTCTGTGGATTAAAACTATCGACCGTAAACTCTATCTGTTCGATAAACGGCATGAGAGCTTTCATGCCGTCTACGACGATGTGAAAGAATATTCCGAAAACATTCAGATTATCAAAATTCAGACGACCGAAGAGGGCGACGTGTTGTTGCTGACAAAAGATAAAAGTCTTTTGCGTGCGTACACCGACAAGGAAGGTAAAATAACGATGAAACAATTGCATGATTCGCGTCCTAACGTGAACGTGTACGACATGCGTCTGAAACACAACATATTCTGCGAAACAGCCGAATTTATCAATTGGATCGGTATGGATTATCAGATTCTGTCCCTACGGAAAGGGGAAGCGCTGAAAGACAAACCTGCCGACTTTATACAGAAAAAAGTATCTGCTAACCCCGATCAGTTTACTTGTGCCTCCTATAATTCTAAATTTTTATGGTTGGGAGACAAGAAAGGCCACATTTATAGCATTGATCCGCAAAACGGAGTGGTCAACCGTTACGAGATACCGGAAATCAAACAGCCGGTTTCTAATTTGCTGGTAACGGAATCCGGTCTGATGTACATTACCACCAACGAAGGAGCATACGAGTACAATATCGGCTACAAACAGTTGACCAAGCTCCCCTTTACCATCCCCGAAAAGGACAATGGAATTATATTCTATGATAAATATGATAAGGTATGGTTTCAGGAGGGTAACCAGGCATTGACCTATTATGATCCCCTGAACAGGAGCCATCACCGTTTTACATTCCCCAATCAGAACGCAATCGGCAATTTTGAAATGCAGGATGCCGGCGAACAAGGCATGTTCTTTATGACTCCGGGAGGAGAAATTCTTCTATTCGACAGGGAGAAACTGGAAATGACCCGTATCAACCAATTGAAGCCTTTCTCCGACGATCTTCCCAATCAGCTTTTCTTCTATCTTCTGCTGGATAAAGATGGCATCCTTTGGCTGGCATCTACGAGCAGCGGAGTATACAGGCTTAATTTCCCCAAGAAGCAATTCCAACTGCTGACAGAAGTTTCTCCATCTCCAGTGGTGCCCGAAAGATCGACTTCCTGGAATCAGGGAATACGTGCTCTCTTCCAGGCGCAAAATGGGGATATTTGGGTAGGAACCCGCTGGCAAGCTCTGTATCGCCTGGATCGTAACGGACAAGTGAAACAAATCTTCTCGGATAAGAACTATCTGCTGGGAGCCGTATATCATATTATGGAAGACAAAGACGGTAATCTTTGGTTTTCCACCAAGGGAAACGGGCTTGTCAAAGCCGAACCGGACATGAATTCACCGCACGGGTTGCGTTTTACCCGTTATATCAATGACCCCAAGAATCCGAATTCTATCAGTAACAACGATGTGTACTTTACCTATCAGGACAGCCAGGGACGCATTTGGGTAGGATTACTGGGAGGAGGTCTGAATCTAATTTCCGAAGAGAACGGAGCAATTACCTTTATACATAAATACAATGGCTTGAAACAATATCCTGCATACGGTCTTTATATGGAGGTACGTACCATGACGGAAGATGAAGACGGACGTATTTGGGTAGGAACAATGGATGGCCTGATGTCTTTCGACGGACATTTCACTACCCCCGAACAGATCCAGTTTGAAACGTACCGCCAGGTCAGCGAAAATTCAAACGTAGCGGATAATGATATTTATGTACTCTACAAAGATACTGATTCGCAAATCTGGGTAAGTGTATTCGGAGGCGGTTTGAATAGATTAGTCCGCTATGATAAAGAAAAGCGTGAGCCGATTTTCAAATCATACGGCATACGCGAAGGAATGAATAACGATGTAGTCAAGTCCATCGTAGAAGATAAAAACGGTAACTTGTGGTTTACAACGGAAATTGGCTTGTCTTGCTTCAATAAAGCTACCGAACAGTTTCGTAACTACGACAAATACGACGGTTTCCTGAATGTGGAATTGGAAGAGGGTAGTGCCCTCCGTACCTTGAATGGAGATTTGTGGATTGGTACCCGGCAGGGAATCCTGACATTCTCTCCCGACAAACTGGAAACATTGCATACGAACTACGATACACGTATTGTTGACTTTAAAGTTTCCAACCGCGATCTGCGTAGTTTCCGCGAATGTCCGATTCTGAAAGAATCCATCACATACGCCAAAGCAATCGAACTGAACTACAATCAATCCATGTTCACGATTGAATTTGCCGCATTGAATTTCTATAATCAGAACCGGGTATCTTACCGATATATACTCGAAGGATATGAAAAAGAATGGCATTATAACGGAAAGAATCGTATCGCTTCTTATACCAACGTACCTCCCGGAGACTATACATTCCGTGTAGAAACCGTAGATGAAGCCAATCCGGAGCTGGTTTCCAACTGTACCTTGGCTATTACTATCCTTCCACCGTGGTGGTTGAGCTGGTGGGCAACCCTTATTTATGTAATTCTAGGTTTGGCAGCTCTCTATTTCAGCCTGCGCCTGGCTTTCTTCATGCTCAAAATGAAGAATGATATTTATATTGAGCAGAAGGTATCAGAGATGAAAATCAAGTTCTTTACCAATATCTCCCATGAATTGCGCACTCCTTTGACATTGATAAAAGGTCCGATACAGGAACTAAGAGAACGCGAAAAGCTCTCTCCGAAAGGATTGCAATATGTGGATCTGATGGAGAAGAACACCAATCAGATGCTGCAATTAGTGAATCAGATCCTTGATTTCCGGAAGATTCAGAACGGCAAGATGCGTTTGCATGTGTCATTAATTGATTTTAATGAGATGATAGCTTCTTTCCAAAAAGAATTCCGGGTACTTTCCGAAGAAAACGAGATCAGTTTTACTTTCCAGTTGCCGGATGAACCGATTATGGTATGGGCGGACAAGGAAAAAATGAGCATTGTTATCCGCAACATCATATCCAACGCATTCAAATTCACTCATTCCGGAGGAAGTATTTATATAACTACCGGATTGACAGACGACGGTAAACGTTGTTATGTACGGGTGGAAGATAACGGAGTAGGTATTCCACAAAATAAACTGACCGAGATTTTTGAACGCTTCTCGCAAGGAGAGAACGCGAAAAACTCCTATTATCAGGGCACTGGTATCGGATTGGCACTTTCAAAAGAGATCGTCAATCTGCATCACGGACAGATTCGTGCCGAAAGTCCCGAAGGACAAGGAGCGGTGTTTATTGTAGAACTCCTGATGGATAAGGAACATTACCGCCCGTCGGAAGTAGACTTCTATGTGGGAGATACGGAGACAGCCCCTGTTTCGGTAGAACAAGATCCTGTTGCAAATGCCATATCCGAAGACGGTACGGAAGAAGAACCGGAAATCGACGCTTCATTACCGACCCTTCTGTTGGTGGAAGATAACAAAGACCTTTGCCAGTTGATAAAGCTTCAGTTGGAAGACAAGTTCAATATCCATATTGCCAATAACGGAGTGGAAGGTTTGAAGAAAGTACATCTGTATCATCCGGATATTGTGGTAACTGATCAGATGATGCCCGAAATGGATGGGCTTGAAATGTTGCAATCCATCCGCAAAGATTTCCAAATCAGTCATATCCCTGTCATTATCCTGACTGCGAAGAATGATGAAGGCGCCAAGACCAAAGCGATCACTTTAGGGGCGAACGCCTACATCACCAAACCTTTCAGTAAGGAATATCTGTTGGCACGTATCGACCAGTTGCTTGCCGAACGGAAACTGTTCCGTGAACGAATCCGTCAGCAAATGGAAAACCAGACGACAACCGAAGAAGACAGCTACGAACAATTTCTGGTAAAGAAAGACGTACAGTTCCTCGAAAAGATACATCAGGTCATTGAAGAAAATATGGATGACAGTGACTTTAACATTGACACCATAGCATCCGGTATCGGATTGAGCCGTTCGGCATTCTTTAAGAAACTGAAGAGTCTTACTGGCCTGGCACCCGTCGACCTGGTAAAAGAGATTCGTTTGAATAAATCTATCGAACTGATTAAAAATACGGATTTAAGTGTTTCCGAAATTGCTTTTGCTGTCGGATTCAAGGATTCGGGATATTATAGTAAGTGTTTCCGGAAAAAATATAATCAGTCCCCTCGCGAATATATGAATGAATGGCGGAAAGGAGAGAGATAACCGATTACAAAATGCTTTCTTAATCGTCCTTTTAGAAACCTAATTAAGATTCGAAAGAATGAACAACATTAAGAAAGTATTATCAGCGTGGATGCTGGTTGCCTGTGTACTACCTGTGGCAGCCCAGTATCCTGTAATTCCGGACTCGGTAAAAGCAAGAGGAGCAAAACAAGAAGCGGAGTTTGAACGGAAATCGGATGCGGCATGGGAAAAAGCTTTGCCGACAGTGTTAGAAGAAGCAAAGAAAGGTCGTCCCTATAAGCCTTGGGCCTCCAAACCCGAAGATTTGATAAAAAGTAATATCCCGGCTTTCCCCGGCGCGGAAGGCGGAGGTATGTATACTCCCGGTGGTCGTGGAGGTAAAGTGATCGTGGTCACTTCGCTGGAAGATTCCGGCCCCGGAACATTGCGCGAAGCCTGCGAAACGGGAGGTGCACGTATTATTGTATTCAATGTAGCGGGAGTGATTCGTTTGAAAAGCCCGATTAGTGTACGTGCCCCTTATGTAACGATTGCCGGACAAACGGCTCCCGGAGATGGTATCTGCGTCACCGGACAATCTTTCCTGATCGATACACACGATGTCGTGATTCGTCACATGCGCTTCCGCCGCGGTGCGCAGGACGTAGCTTTCCGTGATGATGCAGTAGGAGGGAATGCGGTTGGAAATATTATGGTAGACCATTGCTCCGCCAGTTGGGGATTGGATGAAAATATGTCTATCTACCGTCATGTATACAACAGAGGGGCAGACGGACACGGGCTGAAACTTCCGACGGTAAACATTACCATCCAGAATTCTATTTTCTCTGAAGCATTGGATACCTACAACCATGCTTTCGGTGCAACCATCGGTGGGCATAACAGTATGTTCTGCCGTAATCTCTTTGCTTCCAACATCAGCCGGAACAGTTCGGTAGGTATGGACGGCGACTTTAACTTCGTCAATAATGTTGTTTTCAACTGGTGGAACCGTTCCGTAGACGGAGGCGATCACAACAGTTTCTACAATATGATAAACAACTATTTCAAACCCGGTCCGATCACTCCAATAGGTAAACCGATTTCTTATCGTATTCTCAAACCGGAAGCAGGACGTGACAAAAACAGACCACTTTCATTCGGAAAAGCATACGTAAACGGAAATATTATCCATGGCAATGCCAAAGTTACAAAAGATAACTGGGACGGAGGCGTACAACTTAAAGAAGAGGTGGACGCCGCAAAGTTTTTGCCGCTAATTAAATCGGACGAGGCTTTCAAAATGCCACCGGTAACTGTAATGGATACCAAAAAAGCTTATACCTTTGTATTAGATAATGTAGGAGCTAATTTTCCGAAACGTGACGCAGTAGATGCACGTGTCATTAAGACCGTACAAACAGGAAAGGCCATTTATGCGAAAGATGCACCGGAGTTTGTCTCTCCTTACGTGAAGAGACGGTTACCGGCTGATTCTTACAAGCAAGGTATCATCACAGATATTCGTCAGGTAGGCGGACTGCCCGAATATAAAGGTGAAGCGGTAGTAGACTCGGACGGCGACGGTATGCCGGATATTTGGGAAATTGCCAACGGATTGAATCCGAATGACCCGACCGACGCCAACATGGACTGCAACGGTGACGGATATACCAATATTGAAAAATACATCAATGGTATAGACACCAGAAAGAAAGTGGACTGGACAGACTTGAAGAACAATTACGATACATTGTCTAAACGGAAAAGTCTGTTGTAACCGGATGAAAAGAGATTAAAGTTTATTGTAATGAATATACAAGTAAGAACGATCCTTTTAGGATTATTGAGCATTGGGTTTGTGCAAAGTTATGCGCAAACCTTTGCTTTACAGGTTAAGAATGACCAGATCACTTACCTGAATGATGATCGAGGAAACCGGATTCTCGATTTCTCTACATGCGGATATAAATCCTCTGAACAGGATATTCCTTCTGTCCGCAATGTGGTGTTTGTACCCTGGAAAGCCGGAGATAATACTGCACGTATTCAACGTGCCATTGATTATGTAGCTTCGCTGACTCCTGACGCTTCCGGTTTTCGGGGAGCCGTATTACTCGATCAGGGAGAATTTTCCCTGTCCGGCAGTATTCGTATCTCCGCATCCGGAATTGTATTGCGGGGTACGGATAAAGAAAAAACAATACTGCTGAAAAAGGGCGTGGACAGAGGTGCGCTTATCTACATGGAAGGAATGGACGACCTGAATGTACAAGACACATTGAAGGTGCTTTCCCACTATGTTCCGGTAAACGCGAGAACATTGGAAGTCGCTTCGGGTGTTTCTCTGAAAAAAGGAGACCGTGTCATGGTTACCCGTCCTTCCGGCAAAGAATGGATTGCCTCTTTGGGTTGTGATATCTTTGGAGGAGGTATCAGCGCTTTGGGATGGAAAGAAGGTGACATGGATCTGACTTGGGACAGAACAGTCTGCGAAGTAAACGGCAACCAGGTAACACTGGATACTCCGCTAACCGTAGCTTTGGATGCTAACTATGGAACTTCTTCCCTGTTGACTTATCAATGGAACGGACGTATTCACGATTGTGGCGTAGAAAATATGACACTGATTTCTGATTACGACAAGCGTTATCCTAAAGACGAGGATCATTGCTGGACAGGTATCTCCATTGAAGATGCGGAAAACTGTTGGGTGAGACTGGTTAATTTCAAGCATTTTGCAGGAAGTGCTGTAATTGTTCAGCGTACAGGTTCCAAAATTACCGTTGAAGACTGTATCTCGAAAGAACCCGTTTCAGAAATCGGAGGGATGCGTCGTTGCACTTTCCATACGCTGGGACAACAAACTTTATTTCAACGCTGCTATTCGGAACAGGGTATTCATGACTTTGCTGCCGGATATTGCGCAGCCGGTCCCAATGCTTTTGTACAATGTGATTCGTACGAATCTTTGGGATTCAGTGGCTCTATTGATGCCTGGGCATGCGGACTATTGTTTGACGTAGTAAATATCGACGGTCATAACCTGACTTTCAAGAATTTGGGACAAGATAAAAACGGAGCCGGTTGGAATACGGCAAACAGTTTGTTTTGGCAATGTACCGCAGCGGAAATCGAATGTTATGCCCCGGCAAAAGATGCGATGAACCGTGCATACGGTTGTTGGGCACAATTCTCCGGTGACGGTGAATGGGCACAATCCAACAATCATGTACAACCTCGCAGTATTTTTTATGCTCAATTGGAAGAACGGTTAAACAAAGAATGTGCAGAACGTGCACGTATTCTGCCCAGAAATACAAGTGCAACCAGTAGTCCTACAGTGGAAGTAGCTATGGAACTCGCTAAAGAAGCATATAATCCACGGTTGACGTTGGAACATTGGATAGGTGATAATAAGTTTGCTCCTTCGGTGGCATCAACCGGAGTAAAATCAATTGATGATATTAAAGAGAAAAAGAGCGCTGCACTTGCAAATTCTTCTTCTTTTTCTGCTGCTGCTAAATTATTAACCCAACCGGAAGTAACTGTAACCAATGGACGTATTCAGATGAACGGTGCTCTATTGGTTGGAGGCAGTCATACCACCCCTTGGTGGAACGGAAAGCTCAAAACCAATTATCTGAAAAAGGCAAGTCCGGCCATCACCCGCTTTGTGCCGGGACGCGAGGGATTGGGATTAACCGACCGCATTGATTCTGTAGTCGACTTTATGAAACAGAAAAACATTCTTGTTTTCGATCAGAATTACGGTCTTTGGTACGATCGTCGCCGGGATGACCACGAACGGGTTCGCCGTCGGGATGGTGATGTATGGGGACCTTTCTATGAACAGCCATTCGGTCGTAGCGGTCAGGGAACAGCATGGGAAGGATTGAGCAAATATGATTTGAAACGCCCTAATGCATGGTACTGGAGCCGCTTAAAAGAATTTGCAGAAAAAGGAAATAAGGACGGACTGCTGTTGTTCCATGAAAACTATTTCCAGCACAATATATTGGAAGCCGGTGCGCATTGGGTAGATTCTCCATGGAGAAGCAGCAATAACATCAATCAGACCGGATTTCCTGAACCTGCTCCATTTGCCGGAGACAAACGAATCTTTGTGGCGGATATGTTCTATGATATCAGTCATCCTGTTCGTCGTGAACTGCACAGACAATATATCCGCCAGTGCCTGAATAACTTCGCAGACAATTCGAATGTTATTCAGTTGACAAGCGCCGAATTTACAGGCCCGTTGCACTTCGTACAATTTTGGTTGGACGTGATAGCTGAATGGGAAACTGAAACCGGGAAGAAAGCGAAAGTGGCATTGAGTACAACGAAAGACGTACAGGATGCAATCCTTGCAGATCCTAAACGTGCTGCCGTAATAGATATTATTGATATCCGATACTGGCATTATAAGACGGACGGAATCTTTGCGCCGGAAGGTGGAAAGAATATGGCGCCACGTCAGCACATGCGTAAGATGAAAGTGGGAAAGGTGACTTTCACAGAAGCATATAAAGCTGTCAATGAGTATCGTCAGAAATTTCCTCAAAAGGCAGTGACATTCTACGCACAGAATTATCCGGCTATGGGATGGGCTGTATTCATGGCAGGAGGTTCATGTCCTGTAATTCCGTGCACAGATAAAGCGTTCCTGAAGGATGCAGCAGCCATGGAAGTGGAAGAAACAAATACGGATGAGTACAAGAAAATGGTAAAATCTGATATTGGAAGTATCATTTATTCCAAGTCCGGAACAGAAATTCCTGTTCAATTATCGTCCGGAAAGTATGTATTAAAGTACATTCATCCTGCTTCCGGAAAGATTGAAACGATAAATAAATCACTGAAAATAAATGGTTTATACAATCTAAAGGTGCCAGATAAGAAAGAAGGCATTTATTGGTTCCATAAGTTATAAAGCAGAGAATCCCGTTGAAGACCATTCAGCGGGATTTTTGCTTTTTATTGGTAATTTCTAGTAAAAGAGTGTTATAAAACATGATACTTGTTTTTTCAATCCACAAACCAGATTTTACCCAAAGTTGCGGTCGATACTGCTTAGTTTTGCAACATCAAATCAATCGAATTAATGCTATGATGGAACAGACTAATCATTCAACCGACACTTTGCTCGCTTCTTTTCAAGCGGGAAACATGGCAGCTTTTTCACAGCTGTATAACTTGCACATCAACGTCCTTTTTAATTACGGATTGAAGTTGACCATTGATAAAGAGTTACTGAAAGATTGTATTCATGACATCTTCGTGAAACTCTATACAAAGAAAGATGAATTAGGAACAATCGATAATTTGAGATCTTATTTATTCATCTCCTTAAAGAATAAGTTGTGTGATGAACTTCGCAGACGTATGTATATGTCTGATACGGCAGTAGAAGAAGTTAGCATATCCACTCCTACAGATGTAGAAGATGATTATATGGAAGAAGAGCAACGCAAGAATGAATTTTCATTGGTTAGACGTCTGCTGGATCAATTATCTCCCCGCCAACGCGAAGCGCTTACATTATATTATATAGAAGAAAAGAAATACGAAGATATCTGCGAGATTATGAATATGAATTATCAGTCTGTACGCAACTTGATGCATCGCGGATTGACAAAGTTGCGTAGTCTGGCAAGTTAATTTTAGTAAAAAGGTAAATGGGTTGAGTACATAGACAGGATAACGCCGTCCTACTTATGTAAACGCTTAAAAAGGATGCGATATGTGCTCAAAGGTAATGGATTTTTTGACGGATGATGATTTTATCAACTATGTGCTGGGTGTAACTCCGCAATCAGCTTCCCAATGGGAAACTTATTTCAGAGAGCACCCGGAAGAGATGGCAGATGCAGAAGAAGCTAAAGCTGTATTATTGGCTCCGGCAAATGTAGACTGTGGCTTCTCAATAGTTGAAAATAACGAATTGAAAGATAGGATTATTAGTAGTATAAAAGATTTTTCGGGTATTTTGTAGATAGGTTAGTATAGTTAAGATAAAGTAGTTAGGTTAGTTAAGGCATTAAAAGATTGACGCAGTCTTTCACAGGAAGTTTAATTTTAAACACTGTGAAAGGCTGCGTTTTTTATTTGTTCTATTCAGGTTTATCGCCAGATTCCTGAATATTGAAAGCACTACTGAAACTGACAATTAATACAATGCATCCGCCCAATATGCCGATAAGCATATAAGCGATACGGATATCGAACGCCTGCGAGATGGCACCGATAAGCAGGGGAGCAATCAACGAACCTATAAAACTGATGCTTGACAGAATGGTAAGTGCAATACTGACCGGTGTTTTTGATTTGGCTCCCACGAAGCTGTACAAAGTAGGCACAATGCAGGATATTCCCAAGCCGACCAGCATGAAACCCAAAGAATTGATAATTACTTTCATAGCCATAGATTCGAAAACTCCTCCTAACAGGGCAGAAACAAAAAAGCCGATACAGATAAAGCTGCCCGCCAGTTGCAGGACTTTCTTCTTTCCCCAAAGCTGATAAGCATAGTTAGTCAGGAAACGGCCCGTTGCCATCATAATCATAAATACAAGAAAACCGATTTGCAATGATTTAGGTACATGAACCACTGATTCGAAATAAACGGCACTCCAGTCGAACATCGCACTTTCTACAATCAGCGCAAACAGTCCGACAAGTCCTAACTGCAAAAGCAACATTTCCGGTTTTTGAAATAACAGGCGAAAACCATTGGGAGCTTTGGCTGCATTTCTTTCCTTCGTCTTCGTATCAGAAACTTCCGCTTCCTGCGGTGCGCTCTCCTGCAAATATTTTCGCCCGGAAAGTGCAATTATAAGGATGATGATAAATATCAATGTATAATGCCAGATGGGGGAGACTCCTGCCAAAATCATTACGAAACCGATAAGTGCTCCTGCACATGCCCCTAGACTCCATCCTCCATGAAAAGTGGCCATAATGGTTTTACCATAGATACGTTCCACCTCAATGCCTTGTGTATTGAATGATATATCACACAAATTCCAGCACACACCGAAGCAGAAGAGCAGAAAGCCTAAAAGATAGACCTCATGGGCCAGCCCGATGCAAAGCAGGGATGAAGCGTATCCCAGAATACTGACCTGTACCATGCTCCGGCTTCCTAACTTCGAAACAAGATAACCAGCCAAGGGGATCGCGACAAATTTTCCGATAGGGATCATAAATAAAATCAGTCCCCAGTAGAAAGCATAATTTGCGGCAAAAACGTCTTTGAAATCAGGGATTCGGCTGGCCCAACTTGCCATACAAAGTCCTTGGGCAAAGAAAAAAGTCAATATGGCAAAACGTATTCTCTCTTTAGGATGCGTAAATTGGTTATTCATGCATTTTTTATTTTTAATCGCGGCAAAGGTATCTATTTTTTTTGTACTTTTGCGCCCGATTTAAAAATATCATATTCATGAAGACAGGCGAATCTTTATTATCCATAGGTAAATTTATTGCAGAATATTCAGCCCATTTAATGGGGGCCGGAGTACACACCTCGCGGGTGGTACGCAACACAAAGCGTATTGGAGAGGCTTTCGGACTAGATGTCAAATTAAGCGTATTTCATAGAAACATCATTCTGACCATTATAGACAAAGAAACAAACGAAGCTTGTAACGAGGTTATAGACATTCCTGCACACCCGATCAGTTTTGAACATAATTCAGAGTTAAGCGCATTGAGCTGGGAAGCAGTAGACAATCATTTGTCATTGGAAGAATTGAAAGATAAATACAAGAAGATCATTTCTGCTCCGCGGATACACTCTCTTTTCGTATTATTATTAGTAGGATTTGCCAATGCCTCTTTCTGTAAATTATTCGGCGGTGATTTAATTTCGATGGGAATCGTGTTCTCGGCTACCATTACAGGATTCTACCTGAAACAACAAATGCAGGCGAAAAAGATCAATCATTATGTTGTATTTATTGTTTCGGCTTTTGTTGCTTCCCTGTGTGCTTCTACCGCACTGATTTTCGATACAACTTCGGAGATTGCCATGGCAACCAGCGTGCTTTATCTTGTGCCTGGGGTGCCTTTGATTAATGGCGTGATTGATGTAGTAGAGGGATATGTATTAACAGGATTTGCCCGTCTGACAGAGGCTTCTTTGTTGATTGTCAGCATCGCTATCGGACTTTCCTTCACATTATTAATGGTAAAAAACAGTTTAATTTGATATGATAGCACTTGACATTCTTACGGATGGATTTTTTGCAGCAGTAGCAGGTATAGGATTTGGGGCGATTTCCGATCCTCCTTTGCGTGCATTCAAGATGATTGCCATACTGGCAGCATTGGGACACGCCTGTCGTTTTTGTTTGATGACCTATTTAGGCGTGGATATTGCCACAGGTTCGTTGTTTGCCGGATTAGTCATCGGCTTCGGTAGTTTGTGGTTAGGGAAAAAAGTATATTGCCCGATGACAGTATTGTACATTCCGGCGTTGCTTCCCATGATTCCGGGAAAGTTTGCATACAACATGGTATTTTCACTTATCATGTGTCTGCAAAATGTGAATGATCCGGATAAGCTGGACAAGTTTATGTCGATGTTCTTCTCTAATACTCTGATAGCAAGCACAGTGATTTTCATGTTGGCAGTAGGAGCTACGTTCCCGATGTTCCTGTTCCCACATAGAGCCTTTTCATTAACAAGACACTAAAACGAACTTTTATGGAGATTTTTTGGAGAACAATTGCATATTATAATTCAGCTACCTGGCTGTTACAGATAGTTATCATTCTGATTGGTATTGCATTGACCGGATTGCTTATCGGCCGACCACGTCCGTGGGTGAAAATGGCGATGAAGTTCTATATGATAGGTCTGTATACGTGGATTTCTCTGGTCTACTATTATATCTACTGTGAAGAGCGTAGTTATAATGGAGTAATGGCTATGTTTTGGGGGGTGATGGCTATCATTTGGATATGGGATACGATTACGGGATATACTACCTTCGAACGTACCCACAAATATGATCTACTGTCTTATGTCCTGTTGGCAATGCCTTTTATATATCCTTTGGTTTCATTGGCACGCGGACTTTCATTCCCGGAAATGACTTCTCCGGTCATGCCTTGTTCGGTAGTTGTGTTTACCATCGGATTATTATTGCTGTTTGCGCAAAAGGTCAATATGTTTTTGGTATTGTTCCTTTGCCACTGGTCGCTGATCGGATTATCCAAAACTTATTTCTTTCAGATTCCGGAAGATTTCTTGTTGGCAAGTGCCACGATCCCCGGCCTGTATCTTTTCTTCAGGGAGTATTTCCTGAATAATCTGCATGCCGACACCAAGCCGAAAGCAAAATATATCAATTGGCTGTTGATAAGCGTTTGCGTCGGACTGGCCGTGTTGCTGACTACTACCATGTTTTTGGAATTGTTTCCGAAAGGTTAATTCGGAAACATAGAAGATATTTAAATCAAAAAAGAGGCAGTTCAAAAAAGCCTTGATCTTATAAAATCGTCCTTACTACAACCTATCGTAGTAAGGACGATTTTTCTTTTAGAAACTTTGGGAACAGTTTCTTTTATATATCGTATCGTTTACTTAATTGCGTAGAATATCCGTAAGGCACACTGCATCACTGCATCAGGCAACCATTTTTTGCTCTTCGCAAACAACACCTGTATCCATGGACCTACTTTCGTCCGAAAAGGAGGATTGGTACGTTCCACTATCTTACAGATGGCAGCACCCAACTTCTGCGGATGGCATCCATTACGTTCCTCTTTTTCTATAATCTCCAATGATTTCAGAAAACTTTCTCCGTAATCGGCATCCAGTCTTGTCTGTTCGGAGATATTCCGGTTATCAGTAAATCCGGTGTTGAAATCTCCCGGTTCTACTACACAAACCTTTATATGGAACGGATGAACCTCTAAAGCCAATGCTTCGCTATATCCCTCCACTGCAAATTTCGAAGCTGAATAAAATCCCTGATAGGGGATTCCCATTACACCGCCGATAGAGCTGATATTGATAATCTTACCTTTTCGCGCCTTTCGCATAAATGGCAAAACTGCTTTACACATATTCACTACACCGAAGAAGTTTGTATTCATTTGTATATTCACTTCTTCTTCAGTGGCAAGTTCTAATGCGCCGCCGATACCTATTCCGGCATTATTAATCAATACGTCAATCCGTCCCTGCTCCGATAGAATCCGCTCTACGGCCTGATGAACGGAAAGGGAATTGGTGACATCGACAACAAGCATCTTAACGTGATTCATGTCTTCAGAAGGTTTCCGGCTTGTTCCATAAACGATGTGTCCTCGTTCCGATAACATTTGAGCGGTAATCTTGCCGAATCCGGAAGATGCTCCGGTAATAAGTATGACTTGTGGTTGCATATTTCTTATTTGCGGTATGGTACTAACTGCTCAATTATCATTTCTCCAAGATAGCAGTCATTTCTTCCCGCCAATCTTCACCATTCTTCGGCTGGAACGTTTCAAATCCGAGTTCCTTGCCTATTTGGATATTAGAGGCGCCGTCATCTACAAATAAAGTTTCAGAAGGAATAATATTGCAATCGTTCACCATATAATCGAATATTTCCGGTGCAGGTTTCGTGTGACCGACCTGATAAGACAAATATAGTTTGTCACAATAATCATTCAACGGCTTTTTCTTCGATGAGAAATCGGGGCTGCATGCCCACGACATAACAAAAGGATTGGTATTACTTAGAATATACACATGATAAGACTTTCTCAATTCCAATATATAATCGAGTTTATTTAGATTCACTTCATTGAAAAAGCCCAGCCATGCCTGTTTGGTTTCCTCCATCGTCAATGGACGGCCACATAAATCCCCCAGTTGTTTCCGAAACTCATCCGCGCTTAGCTTTCCTTCTTCCAATTCTTGAAAGATGCCGGTCTGGTGATATTTATCCAGCCGGGTATCAGCATCTGCCAGTCCCAGTTTGATAAATGCCTGAACCGCTTTGTCACGATCAATATCTACAATCACTCCTCCAAAATCAAATACAATGTTTTTAATCATGATATATAATTTTCTTGTTTGCTACAAAGATACGGCTTATCTTCTTAATTAATAGCCCGCAACGGCTTGATATTTGTCAAAAAAACATAGTGACGCTATCCTGTCAGGATAGTGACGCCATTTAGCAAGGATAGTGTCACTATAAGAACAGGATAGCGTCACTATATTTTGTGTAACTTATAGAAGCATAAATGCCGATTATTTTTTATATTTGCAAATCCAATCAATCCTTTGCAAAGACAAAAATAGAGTTATGAATAATCTTCGAATTTTATTGTATATGATGCTCCTTTCACTAGCTGCCTGCCATCCGGAAGGGACGAGCGTGAAGCAAGGGCTGGACAAGGCTGCGCAACTGATGGAACAGGACCCTGATACAGCATCCATTATTCTTGAGACTATTCAGTCAAGCCAAATGAATGAGGCTCAACTGGCAGAGTATAATTTATTGTGTACCCAGCTCAACGAGGATAAAAACATTCCTCATTCTTCTGATAAGCAGATTAGGCAGGCGGCATCTTATTATGAGAAGAATGGCGATGAATATCAAAAATCAAAAGCATATTATTATCTTGCCTGTGTAGAAAGTGATTTGGAACAGAAAGAGGATGCAGAGATCCACTTTAAGGAGGCAATCAAACTTGCCAAAGAAACAGAGGAATACGATCATCTGGCAAAAATATGCAAACGATGTAGTCTTTATTATCAGAAATACGGTAACTTTGATGAAGCACTGGAAATGGAAAGAAAGGCATACGCCAGTCAGTTGATGTTAAACGATAACAAAAGTGATTCTTCGGTCATTCTGTCTTCTGCTTTAGGTATGTTTGGTGTGATGTCTTTGTTGCTTGGACTACTCTGGCAGAAAAACCGGCACGCACTTTCCCAACTGGATCTTTTCAAAGAGGAAATACTGAAGAAAGATGTCGAGTCGGATAAGCTGATGTTGCAATGTAATCATCTCGAAGAGAAGTATCAGTCTCTTCAACTACATATCTATGAAAGTTCTCCGGTTGTCTCAAAAGTACGGCAGTTTAAGGAACGGAATGTTTTGTCTTCTAAAATCCCTTCTTTCTCCGAGAAAGACTGGACAGAGTTGCTGCGACTTCAAGAGAATGTCTATGGACTTGTTTCTAAATTGAAAGAGATAAGTCCAAAACTCACGGAAGAAGATTTAAGGGTATGTGCTTTTCTACGGGAAGGAGTTCAACCGGCTTATTTTGCTGATTTAATGAAACTTACTACCGAAACGCTGACACGAAGAATTTCCAGAATAAAAACGGAGAAACTGATGCTGGCAAACTCGAAAGAATCATTGGAAGATATTGTTAAGTCATTGGGGGCTTCACCACTTTAACGGAGAAATTTATTTCAGTGCAGAAATGAATGAAAGTTTTGTCTACTATAAAGTTGAAAAAACATAAAACATCTGCCACCTGCAACGAAAAGCGTGTAATATACTAGTTGACAAATAGTTGGAGCGTTGCAGATACCTGTGGCAGATAGGTTGCAGATACTTTATCTGCAACACGTTATATAATCAAAGAAAAAGCCTTGATTCCTTTACGCAAAGCTATGGGATAATTGGGATGGCTCTATGGATAATTTATAGTCCCTATGGAGAAACGACAGTATCCTTACGTAGAAACTGTAGTTTCCTGCCTTGGGAACTCTCGTTTCCTACCGTGGAAACTGTAGTTTCTAATGCAGGAAACTACAATTCCCCGCCTGGAAACAGGAAGTTATGTATTCAAATTGTACTGTACTGGATTTAGTTGACAACTTCGTTTGTTATACCTAAGTTAGTTAAC